>CAURCY010000017.1:0-19967 GCA_963523355.1 uncultured Streptococcus sp. | reverse complement strand
CCAGCTTGGAAGTCAGGGTTTTCAAATACACCCATAGGTCCGTTCCATACAACTGTTTTGGCACCAGTCAAAGCTTCGTCAAATTTAGCGATAGATTTTGGACCGATGTCAAGACCAAGGAAGCCTTCAGAAACTGCTTCACCTTCAGTGTCACGCACTTCAGTGTAGCCAGCAAATGCGTTTGCTTCTTTTGAGTCAACTGGCAAGATCAATTTACCGTTTGCTTTTTCAAGAAGAGCTTTCGCAACATCCAATTTGTCTTCTTCTACAAGTGAGTTACCGATTTCGATACCTTGTGCTTTGTAGAATGTGTAAGTCATACCACCACCGATAAGAACTTTATCAGCTTTTTCAAGCAAGTTTTCGATAACACCGATCTTGTCTGAAACTTTTGAACCACCAAGGATAGCCACGAATGGACGTTCTGGAGCTTCAACTGCTTCTTGGATGTAGGCAATTTCGTTTTCAAGAAGGAAACCAGCAACTGCTTTTTCAACGTTTGCTGAGATACCAACGTTAGATGCGTGTGCACGGTGAGCTGTACCGAATGCATCGTTTACGAAGATACCATCTCCAAGTGATGCCCAGTATTTACCAAGTTCAGGATCGTTTTTAGATTCTTTCTTGCCGTCAACATCTTCGTAACGAGTGTTTTCAACCAAGAGAACTTGTCCATCTTCAAGAGCGTTGATAGCTGCTTCCAATTCAGCACCACGAGTTACACCTGGGAAAACAACGTCTTGGCCCAATTTAGCTGCCAAGTCTGCTGCTACAGGAGCAAGTGATTTACCAGCTTTATCAGCTTCTTCTTTCACACGTCCAAGGTGAGAGAAGAGGATAGCACGTCCACCTTGTTCGATGATGTACTTAATAGTTGGAAGAGCTGCTGTGATACGGTTGTCGTTAGTGATTACGCCATCTTTCAATGGTACGTTGAAGTCAACACGAACGAGGACTTTTTTACCTTTCAAGTCAACGTCTTTAACAGTAAGTTTTGCCATGTTACAAAAACCCCTTTATTTATTTTATTCGAAACTATTATATCACACTTTGGAAATATAAGGAAAGATTTCACAAGATTTTTCGATATTTAATCTTCATCTTCTTTTTTCTGTTTCAATGTCAAGGCTAAACTAGCAAGACCAAGGCTTGCCAATCCTGCTATTAGGGCTTCATTGGCATCAGCAGTTCCTGTATTTGGCAATTGCTTGCTTGCTTCTTCTGATTTAACTGCTGTATTTTGGGCTGGTTTTTCTTGTGTAGGCGCTACTGCTGGTTCAGTTTTTACTTTTGTTCCAATTTCAACAATTTCTGGAATCGCCTCTTGGATGACTTCTGTCGAACGAAGACGACGCTGACCGTTTTCATCAACTTCAAAGACATGTCTTAATAGACCATCTCGTCCCTGTATGATGACTCGTTGTTCCCCAACTAGCATACCAGCATTTTCATGCTCTTGACGATCAAAGGCAACCTTTTCCTCTTGAACTTCCAATTTAGGAGCCTTTTGTTGATCAAAAGCCGGTTGATTAGTAGGTTTTGGAAGGTCTGTGTTTTGTGGTGCTGGCTTGGCAGGAATGAGACCAGTACCTACTTCTACGATTTCAGGACTTGCTTCTTTCAAAACTTCTGTAGCGCGAAGCGTACGATTGCCTTGACTATCTACTTCAATCAAGCGACGAATTTGTCCTTCAACTCCTTCTTGGACAAGTTGACGTTGACCGACTGTAAGATTTGGATTGGGACGTTCTTGGTGTTCGAAGGCAATACTTGTCTCTTCAATTTCTAATTTTGGAGTATCCACAACCAAATTCTTGACACCTTCAGTTGGTTCCTTGCTTGAAATAACTTTTTCTACTGGTTTAGCAGGTTGTGGTTTTTCAGCAGATTCATAAACAAAGGCATAATGAGTAAAGTGTGGCGCTGTAAAGATGACATGACTATCCGTTTGTTCAAAAGCCAATTCTACTGCCTCTTTACCTTCAGGTAAGAAGAAGACTTTCTTCACTTTCTTATCTTTTTCAATTGGAATTTTCACAATAGAAGCGTAAGAGAGATCAACGTCTTGACCTTTTTCATCTAGACCTTCTATTTCAAAGACATGAGCATCTTCTCCAGCAAAGTATTTCTTCTCTTCATCACTTGCTTGAACACGTTCTACTTTCAAGCCCTTGATGACAGTCTTCTCTTTATTTGAGAAGTGTACTTCAACACCTGTTTTACTATCAGAAAAGACTGCTGGTTTGTCTTCTTTCAATAGGGCAACCAGATCTTTTAGACTCTGTTTCGCTGTCGCAAGCTCTTCTGGACTCAAATCTACTTTTTCAACCAAGACCTTGTTCTTTTCAAGAAGTGGGGCTAGGGCAGAACCTGAAGGATGGTTTGGTTTGGCAGCTAAGAGCTCTTGAGCCTCACCTGTTAAGCGATCGAGTTCTGTCTTTTCTTCCGTAAATTTCTCTTGACCATTCAGAGCTTTATGAGCTTCTGTCAATTTATTAAGTCGGTCATTAACCTGATCTTGGGTGCTAGTTTCATGGTCTTTCAACACTTGTTCGGCCGCTTCAATTGCTTTCAAGAATGCTTCTTTTACTTCTGGCGAAGCAAAGTTATAGACCACCTTGTTCTTAGCCGCTTCAACTTCTGCTAATTTTTGTTTAAGGTACTCATCGTTCAATGCTGCTTTTGGAGATACCAAAACATCAAAGTTGACTTCATGTCCTTGGTAACGAAGCGTCAAGGTTTGACGACCAGTCTTTTGAGCATCGTAACCAGAAATTTCAACTCCCTCATCAGTAAAGGAATGTTCTTCCATGGTGTCATTACTATAAGCCACTGCAAAGCGTCCTTCAGACAAGTCTAAGCTATCACCAACTAGGTAATCTTTTTTGGGTTCCTGACTTACTTCAATTCCCAAAATAGTTTTCGGACTTGCTTCATCTTGACTAGTAACAGTCACTGATAAATTAGCATGTAACGGTTGCCCCAAATATTGTAAAGTAAGATTTTGTTCTCCCTTATGATGCGTATCAAAACCTGACACTGATACACCCGCGTGAGTTAGGCGAATAAGTTCGTCCTCAGCTCCACCTTCATACTGAACTCGAAGAACACCACCTCTAAGGTCTAAATTCTCCCCTTCGGCGTAGCTTGTTTTCTTAGGTCCTGTTTCTAGGCTGACTGACTTGATTCTTCTGTCATCTTTTGGAACGGAAACTGCTAGGATATTACTAATTTCCTTGCCTGGCAACTGGGTACGATAGTAAAGAAGACCAGATTGATTTGTCAAATCCAATGGTGCACTTGCTAGGTCTCCTCCAACTTCGCTCTTCAAGGTTGCAAGCGGAGTTTGAGAATTTGGATTATCATAAACGGTAATGGTTGCTCCAGCTGGTACATCCGCAAAGCCAACTTGTACCTTGTTATTGCCTAGAGAACGGGCTGCAGCCTTGGCCATCGGAATATTGACACTCTCAGTATCAAGCTTTTCATACATTTTCCAGTTATAGATACGAATAGCCTTCCATGGGGTTCCATTGTCAGAAGTGACAACATTCAAGCGCCAATCTTGAGCTGTGATTGGTTTATCAAGGGTAATATCTGTAACATGGGCTTTATTGCCACGAACTTCCTTAGCCAATTTCCATTGACCATCCGCATCTTTATAATAAAGGTCAAAGTCTTTGGTGTTCATCAAACCGTCGTTTACAGATTCTCCACCAGCTCCAGCATGGTCCATCACCCATCTAACAACTGTACGTGGCTGGGTCAAACGAATATCCACACTACCACTTAACTGTCCAGAAGACCACTTGTCTGAAAGACTGGTAATGGTACCATTCAACATACCTTCAATACCTTCTCCACCTTCAGTCTTAGGGAAAGTACTATCAATAACTGTTGCACCTGGAACGATATTTTCAGCTAGCGGTTTTGGTAGGCTGGTATCTTTTACAGTCATGCCCCAATCAAAGGTTGTAGTTGCAGCTTCTGAACGAACTCCATTTTTACCGACTGCTACAACCTTCAGTTCTTGAGTTGTACCTTGAGCACTTGCTGAGCGGCTAACTTTTGGTAGATAAATAGTTGTAGAAGATGAGCCAGTTAGTAATTTCCAGCTGTCTCCATCTTTTTCGTAAACTTCATAGAAATCTGCATCCTTGTTTCCTTTAAATTGCACAACTGCTTCCGCTTCTTGGGCATTTTTAAGGACTTGTTTGGCTACAGCAACTGTGGTTGGTGCCTGAGGAGCATCTTGATTATTGCTGATGGTCAATTGCCCCAGGTTAAATTGATAACCTTTTAAGTCTTTGTCATTTTCAAAATAGAGTTTAATACCGTAAATTGTTTTGCCCGCCAAGGCACTCAAATCAAAATCATCGGTAGTCCAGTTATCTGAAACTGTCAATTCTTTACGGGCAGCTTCATCACCGTAGGTATAATCTTTCTTGGTTGCAAATTCTACATAAACCTTGGTACCCTTGCCTCCTTTGTGGGCAACATGTAATTTGGTTGTATCTGTCACCTTCAAGCGAGTAGAGTACAAATTCACATCTTGCTTGGTCGCACCTGAAAGATCCCCTGCAAATTTGAGAGAAGTTCCACCATTATAAGCATCTTCAAAATCATAGCTTGCTTTCAACTTATCACCAGTTGATTTTTGCCACCAGCGCCATGTTGGAAGAACACCTGAAACTGAACGGTAATTCCACTCAGAATCCTTAGAAACCTTACCATCTACGAACCACTTTCTACCATGACCTGTATTAAAAGAAGTAGTAAAAGTATTACCTACTGCTGGCGTACGGTCCGCAACTAGGTTAGCAATACCATACCAATCTTTGTCACCTGGTTTTTGACCAGTAGGATCCCCTTGGTAACCTGTAAAGAAGATATCTTCATTTTTATGGTAATCTTCACCCGTTTTTCCTAAACTTGTAATGGTATCTGGGGCGAACAAACCAAGAGAAAGGCGCAATTTCCCATTTTCATCTAAAATGTCATTCCATTTGACCTTGGTCTTGTAGGAACCACCCTGTTGCAATTCCAAACCTGCAAATACGTCATAAGGATTACGACCAATCCAGTTGGCAGTTGCAATAGTGTAATCATTTTTAGCCTTATCCCAGTTAAAGTTAGCAAAGAAGTTATCTGCTGGAACCTTATCTCCTTCAGGTTGCATGAATTGGTAGTTGTATTCTCCCAAACCATCTTGGTGGTAACGTCCATAGTTATAAGTCATGGCATCGTACCAAGAATACTTGATTGGATGGTTTACCTTAGCAGCATACTCCTTAGTATAGAGCATAAACTGGCGCATCTTTTCTCCAAGAGGTTCAACCAAATCCCCAGTTGTTTCCTGGTTGATGAAATAGCCATCATAGCCATAATACTTGGCCATATCTACCAATTTACGGGCAATTGGGAAGCTACCATCTGGGTCTTGCTTCAAAGCTTCAGCAAATTTTTCTTGATCTGCAATACTATTAGACCAGTTGAAGAAGAGTGTACCATATACAGGAACCCCGTTACGGTGACCTGCATCAATAACGTCAGGAGTTGGTACGAGACCTTCCCAGAAGACCATTGAATCTAGATATTGCCAATAGTCAAAAGCATAAGCCTTGAACTCTTCTCCACCAACAGAAGCGTGGTCTTTTGCTTTAGAGTTGGTGTTTGATAGGGCTTGTACTTTTGCTTCCTTGCTAGCTTTTTCATTGACTAAATGACCTGTCCGACGTGAAGCGAGGGCGACAGACCCGCGGTTAATAGCATCATCTTCACGAGCACCTGGTTCCCATTTTAACAATTCTTCCCAAGAATTAAATTTGATTTCCTTTGGTTTTAATGTTTTTTCTGTATTTTTAGGGACATCTGGCTGGACTTCTTTTTCAGTCTTATTAGCTTCTGCTGCTGGCTTAGACTCATCTCCTTGGCTAGTTGCTTCAGGCTTTGCTTCCGTTTCCTTGTCAGACTTAGGTTTTGCTTCTGCAGATGGTGTTTCTGCAACCACCTCACTTGCTTTTTCCTCTGGTTTAGCTGCGCTAGCTGCTTCTGCAGTTTCAGTAGTTGCAGCTTCATTGCTTGCTGGCGAAGCAGTTTCAGATGCTGTCGCTACTCCTTCTGCCTTTTCTGGCTTATTTTCTCTAGCATGTTCTCCTTCATGCTGCTTGTCAGCTTCATTAGTTGGATGCTCACTCTCTCCTGAAACAAGCTCTGTATTGGCTCCGTTATTTTCAGGAACTGCAGTTTCTTCAGCCAAGGCTGGACCAGCAAATAAAACAGCACCAATCATCAGCGAGCAGGCTCCTACTGATAACTTACGAATACTGTAACGACAACGTCTTTCAAAAAATGGATTCTTCATTTTCTCCTCCTAAAAAATTGATTTTGTTGCACAAAAGAAAGCGCTTAACTTTCTTTATAAAATTTTTATCCCAATCACAGGGACCAAGATAATTCCTCCCTCATTTTAAAATATTTCTTTTAAATGTCAATATATAAAAGGAAATACCTATATCTAGGTTAGAAATTGGTAAAATTAATATAATCAAGGCCCATTCTAACGAATTTTCTTTCTAAAATCTTAGCTTAACACTTGTTAGATTTACTTTTATCCTTTAAAATAGAATAGGAGAAATTCCGTTATTATTTTTCGGAGGAAAAAGAAATGTCCATTAATTGGCAGGAAATTTTATTTCACTTTTTAGGTGGTCTGGGACTATTCTTATATAGTATCAAGACCATGGGAGACGGTTTGCAACAAGCTGCTGGAGATCGCCTTCGTTTTTACATTGACAAGTACACTAGCAATCCGTTCTTCGGTGTGCTAGTTGGTATCGGTATGACGGCGCTAATTCAGTCAAGTTCTGGGGTCACAGTCATTACAGTGGGGCTAGTCAGCGCAGGACTTTTGACCTTGCGTCAAGCTATCGGTATTGTCATGGGTGCCAATATTGGAACTACCGTTACATCCTTTATCATCGGTTTTAAGCTAGGAGATTACGCCTTACCAATGCTTTTCATCGGAGCGATTTGTCTCTTCTTCACCAAGAATCGCTCTATCAATAACATCGGACGTATCATTTTTGGTGTAGGTGGTATCTTCTTCGCTCTCAATCTTATGAGCGGTGCAATGGAACCTCTAAAAGACCTGCAAGTCTTTAGAGACTATATGGTTGAACTAAGTAAGAGTCCTATTCTAGGTGTCTTTGTCGGAACTGGACTAACCCTACTCATTCAAGCTTCTTCCGCAACTATCGGTATCCTACAGAATCTTTACGCAAGTGGTTTGATTGATCTACAAGGTGCCCTACCAGTCTTGTTTGGTGATAATATCGGAACGACCATTACAGCTATTATTGCTTCTCTTGGAGCCAATATCGCTGCCAAACGTGTTGCTGGTGCCCATGTCGCCTTTAACGTGATTGGTACGGTTATCTGTATTGTCTTCCTTGTACCTTTCACTGGCTTGATTCAATGGTTTGAATCTACACTCAATCTGGCTCCAGAAATGACCATTGCCTTCGCCCACGGAACCTTTAATATCACAAATACTATTATCCAATTTCCATTCATCGGAGCCTTGGCCTACTTTGTAACCAAGCTCATCCCTGGTGAAGATGAAGTTGTCAAGTACGAGCCACTTTATCTTGATGAGCATTTGATTAAACAAGCTCCATCAATCGCTCTCGGAAATGCCAAAAAAGAACTCCTTCACTTGGGAAATTATGCTTCTAAAGCCTTTGACCTTTCATACAACTACATCATTGACCTCAATGAAAAGGTTGCTGAAAAAGGCCACAAGACAGAAGAAGCCATCAATACCATTGATGAAAAATTGACTCGTTACCTTATTACTCTTTCAAGTGAAGCTCTTAGCCAGAAAGAAAGTGAAGTGCTGACCAACATCCTGGATTCATCCCGTGATTTGGAACGGATTGGGGACCACGCAGAAGCGCTAATCAATCTGACCGACTATCTTCAACGTAAAAATGTTGAGTTCTCTGAAGCTGCTTTACAGGAATTGGCTGATATCTATCAAAAAACCACTGGCTTTATCAAGGATGCCCTTGACAGCGTGGAAAACAATGATATTGAAAAAGCTCAAAGTCTGATTGAACGCCATAAAGAAATCAACAATATGGAACGTGTTCTCAGAAAGACCCACATCAAACGCCTCAACAAGGGCGAGTGTTCAACACAAGCTGGGGTCAACTTTATCGACATCATTTCCCACTATACTCGTGTATCTGACCACGCTATGAATCTAGCTGAAAAGGTCATCGCTGAACAAATCTAAGAACCAAGAAGCTATCCTGAATGGGATAGCTTTTTCCTCTCCTCATCAAGAATTACTCTTCTACCATATAGAAAAATGCTTTGATTCACAATGGAATCAAAGCATTTTAAAGAGCTCCCCATACATAAGGGCAGAAGCTGCGGTTCCTCTGTACTTGGCTTCTTCTCTTTTGATAAAGCGAGCCAAGTTGAGCAACTCAGGTGCCGGATGTTTGGGATTTAGGAGCAATTCACGATTGACCAGGCCTGAGAGACGAACTGCCAGCAATTGCTCATTTGTAGTAGGCAGTTTTTTAGCAGTCTCTAGGAGAGCAGCAACTAAATCTTCACTCAAATCATGTCGAGCATGATTGTAAAGATCTTTTACAAGGCTTTCTAGGTTTGGTTCTACCATCCCTACCACCTCCCTTATGGTTTAATAATTTTTAATCAAATCAACTGTTGAACGATCCAATTTTTTCACCAAGGCTTGCAAGAAAGCTTGAGCTTCTAGGAAGTCATCCATAGCGTAGAGGGTTTGATGAGAATGGATATAACGAGCGCAAACACCGATTGTTGTTGATGGGACACCACCATTTTTCAAATGAGCTGCGCCAGCGTCTGTTCCGCCTTTACCACAGTAGTATTGGTACTTGATTCCAGCTTCTTCAGCAGTTGTCAAAAGGAAATCCTTCATCCCTGGGAGAAGCAAGTGACCTGGGTCGTAGAAACGAATCAAGGTTCCATCCCCAATCTTGCCTTGACCGCCATAAACATCACCTGCTGGTGAGCAATCAACTGCTAGGAAGACTTCTGGATCAAACTTGGTTGTAGATGTATGAGCACCGCGGAGACCAACTTCTTCTTGGACGTTAGAGCCAAGATAGAGTTCATTTCCGAGTTTTTGACCTGACAGAGCTTCTGCCAACTCGCTCACCATAAGAACTCCATAGCGATTGTCCCAAGCTTTTGAAATGATATTTTTTTCATTGGCTGTTAAGATAGCGGAACTATCTGGGACAATGGTGTCACCAGGACGGATTCCAAAGCTTTCTGCCTCAGCCTTATCCGCAAAACCGCCATCAAAGACGATATCTGCAATGGCAGGCATGGTTGGTCCGCCCTTACCACGAGTCAAATGTGGCGGAACAGAGCCTGAAATCACAGGAATTTCACGACCGTCACGAGTAAAGAGTTTAAAGCGCTGGCTACTAACCACCATAGGATTCCAACCACCGATTTCTACGACACGGAAGGTACCGTCTGGCTTAATCTCGCTGACCATAAAACCAACTTCGTCCATATGAGAAGCGACCAAGACGCGCGGTGCATCTGCAGCTTCTGAATGTTTAATTCCGAAAATACCACCCAAGCCATCTGTCACCACTTCATCCACGTGCGGTGTCAACTTTTCACGAAGATAAGCACGGACAGGTGCTTCATGACCTGAGATCGCAGCAAGTTCTGTTACTTCTTTGATTTTTGAAAATAATGTTGTCATTTCAGTTCCTTCTTTCTTTCATCCATTTTACCACTTTTTATAGGAGAAGGATAGCGGGAAGGTGGATTTCTAAATTAGTATCTTAGTCTTACTGTATCTTAGAAAAAGCTTGTATTTTCTTGCATGTGAGGTGAAATCTAAGAACTATTCCAAGACCAATCAAACTATTAATTCCCAAACAAAAAAATAATTCAATGATATATTTTTTACATTTTCACGAAAATTACAGAAAACGGTTGACTTCGCCTTCTTATTTCTTTAAAATAGTAGAAAACTAGGAAAAGGAAAAAATCATGACCAAAACAATTCTTGTTACAGGTGGAGCTGGCTACATTGGCTCCCATACCGTTAAAGCTCTTTTAAATGCTGGCTACCAGGTGCATGTCCTAGATAATCTCTCTACAGGAAATCATTCGGCTGTAGATAGTCGTGCTAGCTTTAAACAACTGGATGTTTATGATGCTAGTGCCTTAAAAACTTACTTGGAAGAAAACAAGATTGATGCTGTTCTGCATTGCGCAGGTGAGATTGTTGTTAGCGAAAGTATTGAAAATCCAAGCAAATACTTCACTGCCAATGTTGCGGGTATGAACCAAGTTCTCAAAGTCTTATCTGAAGTTGGCATTCAAAAAATCATGTTCTCTTCTACTGCTTCCCTCTATGGGAATAACTGTATTGACAAGCCAGCTACTGAAGATACCCTGCTCGACCCTGTCAATCCTTATGCAGAGACAAAACTGATGGGCGAACGAATGATTTACTGGATGGCCAATCGCTATGATTGGAAATATGTTATTTTCCGTTACTTTAATGTTGCTGGGGCTGAAATGGATGCTTCAAACGGTCTACGTGTGAAAAATCCAACTCACATCATTCCCAATATCAACAAAACCGCATTGAGACAAAATGATAGCCTAAAAATATTTGGAGATGACTACGATACACGTGATGGTTCATGTATTCGAGATTACATTCATGTCTTGGATCTTGCACAGGCTCATGTTAAAGGAATGAACTACCTATTTCAAGAAAACAGTTCTTCTCAAATCTTTAACTTAGGAACTGAAAAAGGCTATACCGTCAAAGAAATCTTTAAAACTGCTGAAGAATTACTGAATCAAAAAATACCACACGAAATTGTTGCTCGCCGTGCTGGTGACCCAGCTAGCGTCCTAGCAGACGCATCAAAAGCTAAAAAATATCTTGATTGGAAGGCTAGCTACTCCCTCGAAGATATTATTTTATCAGATTATCGTTGGCGTGTTAAAGAAGGCAAAAACATTTTAGAATAGGAAAACAGAGGAGAAGGTCCTGGTACTCTCTCCTTGTTTTATTCATTAAATTGTCAGAAAATTTATTGACAGATTAAAGAAATCGTGTTACAGTAATATCCGCAGGTATCTTTCGATACCAAATCCACATGAAAGGACGGGGTATGAAACTTTCTCATTATTTAATTGGCTTACTTCTACTCCTAGTCTTTCTCTCTATTAGCATTGGGACCAGTGATTTTTCGTGGGGAAAGCTCTTTGCTTTCGACCAGCAGACCTGGCTTCTCTTTCAAGAGTCCCGTCTTCCAAGAACTATCAGTATTCTCCTTGCGGCCTCTAGTATGAGTATGGCAGGACTTCTCATGCAGACTATCACTCAAAATCAGTTTGCTGCTCCGAGTACAGTTGGAACGACTGAAGCTGCCAAACTGGGAATGGTGCTGAGCCTCTTTGTCTTTCCGTCGGCTAGTCTGACTCAAAAGATGCTCTTCGCTTTTGTTTCATCCATCACATTCACCCTCTTCTTCCTAGCCTTCATGACCATTTTTTCTATAAAGGAAAGGTGGATGTTGCCTCTGATTGGGATCATCTATAGCGGAATTATCGGTTCTGTGACAGAAGTTATCGCCTACCGTTTCAATCTGGTTCAGAGTATGACAGCTTGGACCCAAGGCTCCTTCTCCATGATTCAGACCCATCAGTATGAGTGGCTCTTCTTAGGCCTCATCATCCTGATAGCCGTTTGGAAATTATCCCAAACCTTCACCATCATGAATCTAGGGAAAGAAACCAGCGAAAGTTTGGGGATTTCCTACTCCCTACTTGAAAAACTAGCCCTCTTTCTGGCGGCGCTAACGACTAGTGTCACCATGATTACCGTGGGTGGCTTACCTTTTCTCGGAGTTATTGTTCCCAATCTTGTTCGCAAGCGTTATGGAGATAATCTAAGTCAGACCAAACTTATCGTCGCACTTGTTGGAGCCAATCTAGTTCTGGCTTGCGATATCCTATCCCGAGTTCTGATTCGACCCTATGAGTTGTCTGTCAGTCTTCTACTAGGAATCATTGGTAGCCTCGTCTTTATCCTACTTCTATGGAGAGGGGGACGAAAAGATGCAGTTTAAAAGCAAACATACCAAGCTCTTCTGCCTTCTCATTATTCTGGCCATCGGAGCTTGTCTCCTCTATTTTTGGCCCATCACTCACTTGTCAGCCTTTGCCTGGAAGCTACGTTCCCAAAAGATCATCGTTTATCTCTTGGTAGCCATTGCGACTGGGATTTCGACCATTAGTTTTCAAACCCTGACGGAAAATCGCTTCCTGACGCCAAGTATTTTAGGAATCGAATCCTTCTACGTCCTACTGCAAACTCTACTACTGGTTTTTGAAAGCAAGTTTCTTCAACTTGGCAAGTCCCCTATCTTAGAATTCCTAATCTTACTTCTCATCCAATCCCTCTTCTTTTTCGCCTTACAAGGCTACTTGAAGGCACTAATGAAGCAAGACCTGGTCTTCATCCTGTTGATCTGTCTAGCACTCGGAAGTCTCTTTCGAAATATCAGTACCTTCCTTCAGGTCCTGATGGATCCAAACGAATACGATAAACTGCAAAACAGTCTCTTTGCCTCCTTTCAACATCTCAACACTTCCATCCTAGCCATCGGTTCTCTAATCATCCTCGCTTTGACAATCTTTTTCTTTCGAAAAGCAGTCATTCTCGATGTCTTGCACCTGCAAAGAGAAACTGCTCAGATATTGGGCCTCAATGTTGAAAAAGAACAGAGAGAACTCCTCTGGGGTATCGTGCTTTTGACCTCAACTGCCACTGCCTTGGTAGGACCTATGGCCTTCTTCGGCTTTATGCTGGCTAACCTCACCTACCTGATTGTCAAAGACTATCGGCACAAGATACTCTTTATCGTAGCCATTCTGATCGGATTTATCAGTTTGACCTTGGGGCAAGCCCTGATTGAACGAGTCTTTGCACTGGAAATTCGAATCAGCATGATCATTGAGAGTGTTGGGGGTCTCTTATTCTTTATCTTACTATACAGGAGGGCGCGTCAGTGAAACTGGAAAACATTGACAAATCCATTCAAAAACAGGATATTTTGCAAGACATTTCGCTTGAAGTCAGTCCTCAGAAACTGACAGCCTTTATTGGTCCAAATGGTGCTGGAAAATCGACTCTCCTCTCCATCATGAGCAGACTGACCAAGAAAGATCAGGGAATTCTCAGTATCAAAGGCCGTGAAATCGAGAGTTGGAATTCACAAGAACTGGCTCAAGAACTGACTATCCTAAAGCAGAAAATCAATTACCAAGCCAAATTGACTGTTGAAGAACTGGTCAGTTTTGGACGTTTTCCCTACAGCCGAGGTCGACTAAGACCAGAAGATTGGGAAAAAATCCGAGAAACTCTGGACTATCTGGAACTGACAGACTTAAAAAACCGCTACATCGATAGCCTGTCTGGAGGACAACTCCAGCGGGTCTTTATAGCCATGGTACTAGCCCAAGATACAGACTTTATCTTACTAGACGAACCACTCAACAATCTCGACATCAAGCAAAGCGTCAGCATGATGCAGATTCTTCGGCGACTGGTGGAAGAACTCGGAAAGACCATTATCATCGTCCTCCACGATATCAACATGGCCAGTCAGTATGCAGATGAGATTGTCGCCTTCAAGGATGGTCAAATCTTTAGCAGGGGAACAACCAATCAAATCATGCAGGCTGACCTGCTCAGTCAACTTTATGAGATTCCTATCACGCTAGCTGATATCAATGGCAAAAAGATTTGTATCTATAGCTAGTAAGTCAGAAACTCGAGTTAGAAGAAACTTTGTCTCTTAGTCAATAAGACCAAGAGATTCCCTAAATCGTTATCACATTTTAAAAAGGAGAAATCATGAAAACATCCCTTAAACTTTATTTCACTGCCCTAGCGGCCAGCTTCTTGCTTCTACTTGGTGCATGCAGTACAAATACAAACTCAAGTACTAGCCAGTCGGAAACAAACAGCTCTGCTCCAACAGAAGTAATCATTAAAAGCTCACTAGACGAGGTCAAACTGTCAAAAGTTCCTGAGAAAATCGTTGTCTTCGACCTCGGTGCTGCAGATACTATTCGCGCTTTAGGTTTTGAAAAGAATATCGTTGGAATGCCTACAAAAACTGTTCCAACCTATCTCAAAGACCTAGCTGGAAAAGTTAACAATGTTGGTTCTATGGTTGAGCCAGACCTAGAAGCCATTGCTGCTCTTGAACCAGACCTAATTATCGCTTCACCACGTACCCAAAAATTCGTAGATAAATTCAACGAAATCGCTCCGACTGTTCTCTTCCAAGCAAGCAAGGACGACTACTGGACTTCTACCAAGGCTAATATCGAATCCTTAGCAAGTGCCTTTGGTGAAACTGGTACACATAAAGCCAAGGAAGAATTGGCCAAGCTAGACAAGAGCATCCAAGAAGTCGCTACTAAAAATGAAAGCTCTGACAAAAAAGCCCTCGCGATTCTACTCAATGAAGGAAAAATGGCTGCCTTTGGTGCCCAATCTCGTTTCTCTTTCTTGTACCAAACCTTGAAATTCAAACCAACTGACACAAAATTTGAAGACTCACGCCACGGACAAGAAGTCAGCTTTGAAAGTGTCAAAGAAATCAATCCTGACATCCTCTTTGTCATCAACCGTACCCTTGCCATCGGTGGGGACAACTCTAGCAACGACGGTGTCCTAGAAAATGCCCTTATCGCTGAAACACCTGCCGCTAAAAATGGTAAGATTATCCAACTAACACCAGACCTCTGGTATCTAAGCGGAGGCGGACTTGAATCAACAAAACTCATGATTGAAGACGCTCAAAAAGCCTTGAAATAAGCTACTTCAAACTCAACTAACATCTTTACATGACAAAACGCATCCTATCAAGCTCACTCAAACCTGATAGGATGCGGTTTTATTATTTTATTAAAATCTTTTACCTAACCTCATTCCCCTTCTTGATTCCGTTTAAGGGAAAAATGGTCTGGGACGGGGTCCTTACCTGTTTTCGACCAGGGATGGCAACGTAAAATCCGAGCCAAGCCCATCAAAACACCCTTGAAGCCATGTTTTTCAATAGCCTGAATCATGTAGTTGGAACAAGTCGGCTCAAAGCGACAAGAGGGTGGAAAGGCTGGTGAGATAAAACGTTGGTAAAAGCGCACAGGCGCTATTAAAATTCGTTTCATTATTTCTTGGTTACGGCCATGGTATGTAGTTGGCTGATTTCTTTTTTGTTAAGACGACGGGATTCTCCTGGACGGAGTCCTGTCAAGTCTAGATGTCCAAAACGAGTCCGTGATAACTTGTCCACTTGAAGACCGACAGCTTCAAACATCTTTTTAACCTGGTGGTTACGCCCTTCATGGATAGTCAACTGCACCACAGAGCGGTTTTTGACTGGATCCACTTTGAGAATCTCATAGACAGCCGGCTTGGTTTTCTTACCATCAATCTCAAGTCCACGGGTCAAGGGGCGGAGATTATCCTTATTGGCCACACCTTTAACACGCGCGACATAAACCTTGTCAATCTCATTACGAGGGTGAATCATCTCATCTGTAAAATCCCCATCATTGGTCAAAATCAAGACTCCTGATGTATCCCAGTCCAAACGACCTACAGGGTAGATGCGCTCCTTCACGTTGGGCAAGAGGTCGACAACCGTCTTGCGGCCCTTGTCATCTGTCACACTGGAAATCACACCGCGTGGTTTGTTAAGCAGATAATAGACCTTTTCTTCGTTGTAGATAGGTTGACCTTCAACTTCTACCTTGTCGCCTGACTTGATGGTCGTTGCTAGTTCACGTACCACCTGGCCGTTAACCGTCACCAAGCCTTGCTTGATCAACTCTTCTGCTTTTCTCCTACTGGCCACACCTGCGTGGGCAATATACTTATTGATTCTCATCTTCTTCTATCCTTTCACCAAATAATTGGCTTTCTTGGGCTTGA
The DNA here is from genome assembly GCA_963523355.1 of uncultured Streptococcus sp. GTDB lineage: Bacteria > Bacillota > Bacilli > Lactobacillales > Streptococcaceae > Streptococcus. The sequence goes on along the minus strand of CAURCY010000017.1, from coordinate 3,913 downwards.
ATCTCAAGCTCATCAATCACTGGTAATTCTTCCAAATGGTTAATTCCCATGTAATCTAGGAAATAATCCGTAGTCACATAGAGGTTGGGGCGACCCAACACTTCTTTTTTCCCGTCTTCTCGTATCAAGTCAAAGGCCTGCAACTTTGCCAAGGCCCCACTCGAGTTGACCCCACGGATGGCATCAATTTCTATCCGTGTGATGGGTTGTTTGTAGGCAATGATGGACAAGGTCTCAAGGGCAGCCCGAGATAAACTCTGATTGATAGGTGCCTTAGAGTATTCCTTTAAAATCTCTGCAAATTGAGGTTTGGTCACCAATCTGTATGCTCCCCCTGTCTCAATCAGAGCCAAACTGGAATCTGGGTCCTTTTCATACTTCTGGGCTAATTTTTCTAAACTCTGTTGGATACCTGTCGGTGGCAGAGAGAGGAGTTCAGCTAACTGGCGGACTCTAATCCCATCTTCACCCGCTACAAACAAGAGCGCTTCTATTTTTGCTAAAGTACTCATCTTTCCTCTCTATCAAGTCTAGCTTTGGGCCACTTGACTTTCTTCCTTCTTTTCCATGAGATAGATATCTCCGAAACTTTCCTCTTGCACAAGAATCAGCTCCTGGGTTTTGATTAACTCTAGGGTTGCCAAAAAGAGGGTGATAACCTCTTGGACATTCTGGGCTTCCTTGAACAAATCCTGCAAGCGCAATTGATCTCGTCCAGCCAAGGACTCTTTCACGATAACCATCATGTCCTCAATCTTATACTCATCCCGCAGGATAGTCGTATGATTCTGTTCAAACTCCTCTTTTTTCTTGGCTAGGATATTTGAAAAAGCCAAAAAGAGGTCAATGGTCGTCTTGTCATGCACAAGCTCCGCATCTTCGTAAATCAACTCTGTCGGCGCTTTGGAATAGTGCTGGGCCCGTTCTTGGTGCTTGGCTTCCAAGTGTTCACCCAAGAGCTTGAATTTGCGGTATTCTTCGATTTGGGAGAGAAGATCCTGCTCTAGGTCATCTTCCAAATCTGTCACTTCTGCTACCTTTGGAAGAAGCTTGCGGCTCTTAATCAGCATGAGCTGACTGGCCATGACCATATACTCGCCCGTCACTTCCAGACGCATGGCCTGCAGGGTTGAGACATAGGCTAGATACTGTTCGATGACTTCCGTAATGGGCACATCGTAGATATCCATCTGGTACTTAGAAACAAGGTGCAAGAGCAAGTCCAGGGGCCCTTCAAAATCTTTTAATTTAATATCCATTATCTATATTTTTCTAAGGTCAGGACTGTTTTTAATCCTAATTTTTTTGCAATTTCGTACAAATCGACCTTGTTTTCAATTTGTCGTAGAATGAACTGTTCCCGCAATGCTTGGGCTGATAAGGCTGGAAAACCTTTCTCCTTGACAAAAGCTTCTAACTGACGAAAGGCCCACTGACGGGAATAAGCTTTCCCTCCCCTTTCAAAGAGATAGGTCTGCCCCATCAAGGGTTCCAATTCTGAAAGCAAGGTCGTGGGAATGGTGACAATCCTCTGTTGGGAAGCCTTCTTGATTCGCAACACCTGAAAATCCAGATTGATGTCCGCAACCTTGAGAGCTAAAATCTCACTCGGCAAGAGCCCCATTTCTAGGATTAAGAGCGCTAGCAAGCGACCCTCTGGATAGTCGCTTCCCTGCCAAAAAGAGTCTAGGTCTAACAGTTCTGGCTTTTCGGTCTTCTTTTCAGCTTGTTTAGCTAATTCCAAGCGGTAAAAGCTATCCACTTCTCCTTTTTGATAGAGAAAGTAGAGAAATTGGTTACAGGCCGAAATCTTTCGCTTCTGGGCGCTGATTTTTAGATTGGCTAGTTGGACTTGGTAAATCTTGAGACTGGTCTCAGAAATCCGCTCGCCTACCAAATCTAAAAACTGTTCTAAATCATACTTATAGGACTGCTTGGAATTGACAGACAAGCCTTGCTTTTCTTCTAAAAAGGCTGAAATCCTATCTCTCATTTGCATCGAATCTCATATTCCTTACTAAAGTCATGCAAGAGGGCATTGACTGCCTTTAGGATGGACTTGCGCGTGATAATTCCTTGGAAAATACCAGACGCATCCACAACCGGCAAGAAGGACTCATCTACCAGCTTGTGCAAGACCTCCGTAATGGTAAAATCAGGCGAAACAACCGCTACATCCGTTTTGGTCATATGAACAATATCCGTATCCGCCATGATTTCTTGACTCAAATCATGCTCCATCTGATAAGCCATAATATCTCTGAGCCCAATAGTCCCAACAAACTGTTTTTCATCTGTCACAACAGGAACACGGGTATAGGTCATCTGACTAAGCAAGAGTGTCGCATGATCCGCATTGTGAGTATCAATCAACACAGCTAGATTTTTAGCAGGAGTCAAAAAAGTTTCTTCTTGCCCCAACAAGAAAGTCTCAAACTCCTTGGCAATCATCGGCTAAACTCCTTGGACAAGCCCGGATACACCTCATGGTCTCGTGTCAAAAAGTCCACTTTGAAATAACTGTCATCAATCTCCACACGAGCATAGAGACATTCTCTGATGGTCCCACGTGGTTGACTGATGGAACCTGGATTTAGAAAGAGAGTCTTGCCTTCCATCCAAGCATTTGGCACATGCAAGTGACCATAGAGGCAGATATCGGCCTCTTCTTCCTGAGCCCAGTAGTCCAACTTTTGAAAGTTGAAATTGATGTCAAACAAGTGACCATGAGTTTGGATAATCTTGGTCGAACCAAGCTCAGTCACCAAACGTTCTGGGTAACCTGCATAGAAGTCCATATTCCCTTTAACAACACGGATGCCTTCCCAAAGGGGAGAATCAGGACGCAGTTCAGAATCGCCGTTATGAAAAACGGCGTCAACTTTGCCTACATAGCGATCACGGATTTCTTCCACAATCAAGCTATCGCCATGAGAATCGCTCATTACAATGATGGTTTGCTTTGCCATGATGGAAATACCTCCAAAAGTTTCTTAACGGCTAAGGCACGGTGAGATTGACTATTTTTTTCTTCAAGGGTTAATTCAGCTGATGACTTGCCTGTTTCTCCTACTAGGAAAAGAGGGTCATAGCCAAATCCATTTTCACCCTTAGGTTCAAAGTTAATGTAGCCTGGCCAGTCTGCTTCAACAACCAAGCTTTCCTTGTTTGGACTGGCCACGACTAGGGTTGTATGGAATTGAGCCGAGCGGTCCTTGAGTTCAAAGACCATGGCCAATTCGTGCAAGAGTTTGGCATTGTTTTCACGGTCAGTAGCTCCCACTCCTGCGAAACGAGCTGACCAGACACCTGGCAAGCCACCAAGGACATCGACTTTGAGACCTGAGTCATCTGCCAAAACCATCTTGCCCGTTAATTGAGAAATAGTTTCTGCCTTGAGGCGGGCGTTTTCTTCGAAGGTCATGCCTGTTTCTGCTACTTCAGGTAAGTCAGGATAGTCATTAAGATTTTCCACATCGTATCCTAACTTGTCAAAGATAGCTCGAAATTCCTTGGTCTTGCCCTCGTTACGAGTCGCAATCAACAAGGTTTCTCTAACCTTGTTTGTCTCAAAGAAGTCGTGAACATTGACCCCTTCTTTAGGCAATTCCACATACAAGAGTTGCCCATTTTCAACCAAGAGCAGGGCCCCTTGACGTTGAATGACTTCCAAGTTACGTCCCATTTCTTGGTTGAGGATATCTACCACAAAAGACAATAAACGGTAGCGAGAACCATAGCGTAAAACAGCAACTGAAATCGGGAAACCTCGTTCCTCGTCTCGAAAGATTTTGGCCAATCCAACCAGAGGGAAATCCAAGTCTTCATCAGTCAACGTCCGGACGCCACCAAAAATAGCATAGGACCCGACATACCAGTCCTGGTCATCCTTGTATTCATAAATTTTATTTGT
>CAURCY010000016.1:0-22654 GCA_963523355.1 uncultured Streptococcus sp. | reverse complement strand
TGGGAATTCCAATCGTTAATAAGCGTGTATCGGTGACTCCTATTTCTCTGATTGGAGCAGCGACAGATGCGACAGACTATGTGGTTCTGGCAAAAGCTCTTGATAAGGCTGCGAAAGAGATTGGTGTGGACTTTATCGGTGGCTTCTCTGCATTGGTACAAAAGGGTTATCAAAAGGGAGATGAGATTCTCATCAATTCTATTCCTCGCGCCTTGGCTGAAACGGACAAGGTCTGCTCGTCAGTCAATATCGGCTCAACCAAGTCTGGTATTAATATGACGGCTGTGGCAGATATGGGACGTGTTATCAAGGAAACGGCTAATCTATCAGATATGGGAGCGGCCAAGTTGGTTGTATTCGCTAATGCTGTTGAGGACAATCCATTTATGGCGGGTGCCTTCCATGGTGTTGGGGAGGCAGATGTTATCATCAATGTTGGAATTTCTGGTCCTGGTGTGGTAAAACGTGCCTTGGAAAAAGTTCGTGGACAGAGCTTTGATGTAGTAGCCGAAACAGTTAAGAAGACTGCCTTCAAGATCACTCGTATCGGTCAATTGGTTGGTCAAATGGCCAGTGAGAGACTAGGTGTGGAGTTTGGTATTGTGGACTTGAGTTTGGCGCCAACTCCTGCGGTTGGAGATTCTGTTGCACGTGTCCTTGAAGAAATGGGGCTAGAAACAGTTGGTACGCATGGGACGACGGCTGCCTTGGCTCTCTTGAATGACCAAGTTAAGAAGGGCGGAGTGATGGCCTGCAACCAAGTTGGTGGTTTGTCTGGTGCCTTTATCCCTGTTTCAGAGGATGAGGGAATGATTGCTGCAGTGCAAAATGGCTCTCTTAATTTAGAAAAACTAGAGGCCATGACGGCTATCTGTTCCGTTGGTTTAGATATGATTGCCATTCCGGAGGATACACCTGCTGAAACCATTGCGGCTATGATTGCAGACGAAGCTGCAATTGGTGTCATTAACATGAAAACTACGGCTGTTCGTATTATTCCAAAAGGAAAAGAAGGCGATATGATTGAGTTTGGTGGCCTATTAGGTACTGCACCTGTTATGAAGGTCAATGGGGCTTCGTCTGTCGATTTCATCTCTCGCGGTGGACAAATTCCAGCACCAATTCATAGTTTTAAAAATTAAGAAAATAGGAGAAATTTTAAGTTCTATTTAAGGTTAGCTGTGTATACTATAATCATTAAATAAAGACCTCCTAATATTATTTGAAACAGATAACACTGATTTAGTTTGAATTTGATTTTCATCTAATATCTTTATTTAATAGAACTCCTAAACTTTTTCATAATAATCTCCTGCAAAAGTCGCCTGTCTGGGTGGCTTTTGTTTTATCATCCATGATATAATAGAAGCAAACGGAGGACGGAAAATGGTAAAAGTACGATTGTATTTGGTACGTCATGGCAAGACTATGTTTAACACGATTGGTCGCGCGCAAGGTTGGAGCGATACTCCCTTAACAGCTGAAGGTGAACGAGGGATTCAAGAATTAGGAATCGGTTTGCGAGAATCTGGTCTACAGTTTGAGCGTGCTTATTCGAGTGATTCTGGTCGCACCATTCAGACAATGGGAATCATCCTTGATGAACTTGGCTTGCAGGGAAAAATCCCTTATCGCATGGACAAGCGTATCAGAGAATGGTGTTTTGGTAGCTTTGACGGAGCCTACGATGGCGATCTTTTCATGGGCATTATTCCTCGTATCTTTAATGTGGACCACGTTCACCAATTGTCTTATGCTGAACTGGCTGAGGGCTTGGTAGAGGTTGATACAGCTGGTTGGGCTGAGGGCTGGGAAAAACTCAGTGGCCGAATCAAGGAAGGTTTTGAAGCGATTGCCAAAGAAATGGAAGAACAAGGTGGGGGCAATGCCCTTGTCGTGAGTCACGGAATGACCATTGGAACCATTGTTTATCTGATTAATGGTATGCATCCGCATGGTCTCGATAATGGTAGCGTGACGATTCTTGAATATGAGGACGGCCAGTTTAGCGTTGAGGTTGTTGGTGACCGTAGTTACCGGGAACTAGGACGGGAGAAGATGGAGGAAGCCTCTATTTAATCAGTCTAGACTTGCTTGCTCTGAACTAGGGATTTGATAAGAATATCAAGATAAGAAAAAACAGCCGATGGTAATCCTTTCGGCTGTTTTTGATGGGGAAAACTAAAGTGTAATGCTATTGCTTTTAGAGATTTTCATAAACAAGAGCAAGGAACCTACTGTTAGAACAGTCAGGATAGTTGACAAGGCTGCGGCTACACCGTAATTTCCTCTGAGAACTTCTGTATAAATGGCTACAGTCATTGTTCTTGTTTTGACATTGTAGAGGAGGATAGAAGTAGAGAGTTCTGAAATCATTGTGACCCAAGACAGGATAGCTCCAGAAATAATACCAGATAGCATCATTGGAGTTGTAATCTTGGCAAAGGTATTGAGACGGCTACTTCCTAAGCTCTCAGCGGCTTCTTCAATACTTGGTGCTATTTGTTGCAAGCTAGCAACAGATGAGCGAATAGTATAAGGCAATCTTCTGACAGATAGGGACATAATTAAGATGAAAGCTGTCCCTGTAATCATAAGAAATCCACTTCCAAATAGACCGGTATTGAAGGAAGAAATGAAGGCAATCCCTAGAACGGTTCCTGGTACAATATAAGGTACCATACTGAGGCTGTCAATTAAGTTTGTAAACAAATTCCGTTTTCTAACGGCTAGGTAGGAGATAAATGTTGCGAATAGGACAACTAGAACTAAGGCAATCAAAGGGATACGAATGGTATTGAAAATAGCAGATCCCATACGATTGAAAGCTACCTTGTAACTGTTTAGAGAATAGCCTTTGACAAATACCATACCTGATGTTTTTAGGAAAGAAGTATAAATCAAGTAGACTTGAGGTAGAACAGAGAACAAGATAATTCCGTAGACTGTTGCATAAATGGCAGCCATTTTTCCTTTTGTAGTTTTTTTAGGCTCAATTGGATGGAGCGAATTCATGCTGAAACTGTAGCGGTTTGAAATGTATTTTTGGATAAGGAAAATTGCCAAGGCAATGATAATCGCCATAATTGCTAAAGCAGATGCAAAAGCAGAATTTCCTCCAACCTCGCTAATAAATTGGGTATAAATCAAGACGGGGAAAGTCCGATATCCTTCACCAATCAACATAGGCGTTCCAAAGTCTGAGAATGCTCTCATAAATACAAGCAAGGCAGCAGCTAGTAAGGTTGGAACTAGGAGAGGCAAAACAACCGTTACGATACGCTTAAATCCGAAGGAACCCATGCTTTCAGCAGCTTCAAGTAGAGAATTGTCAATACTTTTCATTGTCCCAGCAACGTATAGAAATACCAGTGGGAATAGTTGCAGTGTAAAGACAAGTACAATTCCTTTGAATCCATAAATATCAATAGCTGGAAGATGAAAGGCATTTGTCAGGAATTTAGTAATGACCCCATTTCGTCCCAGCAAGAGAATCCAGGAGTAGGCTCCCACGAAAGGAGCTGACATAGAAGCAATGATAATCAATATTTGTAGAAATTTCTTTCCCTTGAAGTCATACATAGAGAAGAGATAAGCTAATAGGGTTCCTACAACTAAGGAAGTGACAGTAGCGGTAATGGAAACCTTGAAACTGTTGACAAGTGTCTCAGAGTAGTATGCTTTACTAAAGAAAGTGACAAAATTAGCTAGTGAGAATTGTCCTTCATGTATGAGTGCTTGCTTGAGCACGGTAACGATAGGATAAACGAGAAAGACAAGATAGGTAAGAAAGATGAAGAAAGAGGAGGCTGTCCAAATATTTAGTTTTTTACGTTCCATGGTTGACTCCTTTTATCAGGTTTTGGGAACCATCTGCAGAAAAGACGTTTAATTTTTGAGTATTGATTCGTAGACGAATACGATCGCCTTTTTGTAGATCTTCTTCAAAAGTTGATTCTTCGCTAACTTGAATTTTTGAGGCAAAGCCTGTCTCGATGAAGTATTCAGTATTCAGTCCAAGATAGACGCTATCGCTAATAGTTCCTTCAATATCTCCAGATTCATCTTTGATAAACTCTTCAGGACGGATGCTTACATGAATAGCTTGTTCCTCAGCCTGATCAAGGGCTGGCATTCGAAGGGCATAGCCATCTGAAAAGACGATATAAGCGCCGTCGCTCCGTTTTTCGAGATTGGCAGGGATAATATTTGTGCGTCCGATAAAGGTTGCTACAAACTCATTAGCTGGTTTATGATAGAGTTCTTTTGGTCGGCCGATTTGTTGGATGACTCCGTCTTTCATAACAGCAATTTGGTCTGAAATAGCCATAGCTTCTTCTTGGTCGTGGGTCACATAAACAGTTGTAATTCCCACTTCGTGTTGGATTTCTCGAATAGCTTGACGCATATCCAAGCGAAGTTTGGCATCTAGGTTACTAAGCGGCTCGTCCATGAGGAGAACACTTGGATTAACAGCTAAGGCACGTGCCAAGGCGACACGTTGTTGTTGTCCACCACTGAGTTTATCGGGCTTCCGATCCGCATATTGAGCAATTTGCATGAGTTCAAGATACTTATTGGTCTGTTGAATCAATTCTTCTTTTGGAACCTTCTTTTGCTTGAGACCAAAAGCAACATTATCTCGGACAGTCAAATGTGGGAAAATAGCGTAGTTTTGGAAAACCATCCCAATATTGCGTTTGCTGGGTTCCATATTATTGATTTTTGTATCATCGAAGTAAAATTCTCCGCCTTCGATACTGTTGAAACCTGCAATCATACGAAGAAGAGTCGTTTTCCCACAACCTGAAGGCCCAAGAAGGGTAAAGAGACTTCCTTTTGGAATTGTAATGTTCAAATTCTCAATAACAGGGACATCGTGGTAGATTTTTTTTGCGTTAATAATTTTGATCTCACTCATAGTGAACCTCTTTTACTGTTTAGATTGGATATCTGTAAAGACTTCGTTGTATTTCTTAACGATATCTGATTTATTCTTGATGACATAATCATAATCTTCAGTGAGTGTTTTGATTTTGTCAATTGGTTTCATATTTTCGCTTGTTTTGGCATTTTTACGAACAGGACGGTTAGTAGTGGTTGTACCAAGTGTATCTTGTACTTCTTGAGAGATAATAAAATCGATAAATTTCTTGGCATTTTCCATATTTTTCGCTTTTTTAACGATAGCAGCACTAGCAGGTAGGAAGACGGTTCCTTCTTTTGGATAGACTACCTTGATATTAGCTCCGTCATTTAAGAGTTTAACTGCTGGATCTTCATAAGAGAGACCAACAGCCATTTCTCCGTCAGCGACTGCTTTATAGACACCAGATGAGCTTGAACCGATTTTACCATCAATAAGTGTGAAGAGATCTTTTACATAAGACCAAGCTTTATCGTCTTTGTAACCACCTTGAGCTTGTAGCATATTTGTTAATTGAGCAAAGGCGCTAGAAGAGTTTGCTGGGTCAGCAGTTGCGATTTTTCCTTTTAGTTCAGGTTTGAGAAGGTCGCTATATCCTTCGATGTTCATGCCTTTCGTTAAATCAGGATTGACGATTAAAACACTACCATCTAGTGTATAAGGTGTAGAGTAGCCAGTTGTGTTTTGATATTCTTTGATAACATTATCATTTTCTTTTGAAGTATAGTTTTCAAAGAGTTCTCCGTGGGTAGCATATTGTGTATAAGAACCACCAAAGATGACATCAGCTACAGGAGCTTCTTTTTCTGACTCTAGTTTTTTGAAAAGTTCTCCAGTTCCAGCTTGAATCAGTTCTACTTTGATACCATATTTTTCTTCAAAGGCAGGAATAGTTGCTCCGATTAAGCCCTCTGAGTTTGGTGAATAAACGACTAGCGAACCGCCGTCTCCTTTATCAGATGAACCGCCATCGGCAGATTCATTAGAAGAACAAGCAGCAAGACCAAAAAGGGCTAGTCCGCAAGCAGCATAATACATCCATTTCTTTTTCATGATGGATACCTCCGTTGTGTTATTTAAGCTTATTTTAAAATAATGTAAGCGTTTTTAAAACCGATAATTCTATTCTATTAGAGTAAAATTCTCTACAAAAACGGAAGTAATCTTTTTGATTTTATAGCAGGGTTTGACAGTTAATTACTGTCAAGTCAAATTTTATTTTTTAGATTGGATATCTGTAAAAATGTCATTGTACTTTTTAAGAATAGTGGATTTATTTTTAATGACATAATCGGAATCTTCGGTGGCAATCTTGATTTCTGTCATAGCCTTCATATTTTTATTGGTTTTAGCATTTTTACGAATGGGTCTGATTGTAGTTTCAGTTCCTAGCTTATCTTGGATTTCTTGAGAAAGGAGGAAATCGATAAATTTCTTAGCGTTTTCCATGTGTTTGGCGTTTTTGACGATAGCCGCGTTACCAGGTAAAAAGACGGTTCCTTCTTTTGGATAAATGACTTTTACATCAACTCCATCATTTAAGAGTTTTAAGGCAGGATCTTCATAGGTAAGTCCAACAGCCATTTCCCCATCGGCGACAGCTTTGTAAACATTTGAAGAGCTAGATGCAATCTTTCCATCTACTAGGGTAAAGAGATTTTTCACATAGGTCCAAGCTTGTTCATTTTCGTATCCACCTTGATCGACAAGCATGTTTGTTAATTGTGCAAAGGCGCTAGATGCGTTACTTGGATCAGCAGTAGCGATTTTTCCTTTTAATTTAGGATTGAGTAGATCATTGTAGCCTTCAATTTTAATATCTTTTGTAAGAGCTGAATTGGCAATGATGACACTGACATCAAGTGTATAAGGCGTGTAGAATCCAGTTTTATTTTGATATTCAGGGATTATCTGGTCGTTCTCTTGAGAAATATAAGGTTCAAAAAGATTTTCGTTAGAAGAGAAGAGGGCGTAGGAGCCTCCGAAAATGACATCAGCTACAGGCGATTCTTTTTCGGCCTCAGCTTTTTTGAACAATTCACCAGTGCTGGCTTGTACTAAGTCAACCTTAATACCATATTTTTCTTCGAAGGCTGGGATTGTTTCTTCGATAAGGTCTTCAGGGTTAGGCGAGTAGACAACCAAAGTGTTATCTGAATCTTTTTCAGCGCTAGTTTCCGCTTCTATAGGTGAAGAACATCCTGATAAAGAAAGGAATATCCAGCTACAAGAGAGAAAGAATAGTATTTTTTTCATAAGTATCTCCTTTTTTACGAACATTTTCTCTACCTAGATTGTTAATGTTTTTAAATTGTAGAGTTCTACAGGATATAATAAAAACCTTAAAGAAATCTAAAACGAGAAATAGGAAATGGGTGTCTCGAGCAAGGATGGGTAAACTGTAGCTGGGATTTCGATGAGAAGTATAAAATAAAAAGATTGCTACAGTAGAGTTGAGCAATCCTTTTACATCAATGGTTTTTATCCATGAGTTTTAATTCTTTTGGAGAAATATGTAGATACTTTTTAAAAACTTTGGCAAAATATTTATAGTCTGAAAATCCAACTTGTTCAGAGATATCGCTTAAGGGAGAATTAGGGAATTCAGCCATTTTATCTATAGCTTGCTTGAGGCGGTAGCGTAAGATATATTCATTTAGCGTCATTGGGAAGTCTTCTTTGATAACCTTATATAGATAACTTTCGCTATACCCTAGATTCTCTGCAATGGTAGAAATGGTAAAGTGCATGCAGTAGTGTTGATGAACAAATTCAAGAATTTGCTGAATGATTTGGTTTTGTGTATCGACTTGTTGGATAGAGGTGAGTAAAGTTTGATATTCTTCTAAAAAAGGAGTTTCTTGATAAGTGCTAACTCGTAATCGCAAAACAATTTTTTGAAGACATTCTGTCAATTCCTTGGTATCAATTGGTTTGGATAGAAAATCAACTGCCCCATATTGCATGGCTTTTTTGGCATTTTGAAAATCGTTATAACCTGATAAGATAACTTTTTCATAGGAGAGAGTACGAGTGGCTTCGAACATCATGAAAGCATCCATAATTGGCATGGTGATGTCTGTTAAGACAATATGAGGTTCTTTTTCTTGGATGAGTTTCATTCCCTCTTGACCGTGACTGGCAGTTCCTACGACTTGGATACCTAAGGCAGCGTAGTCTACGGCAATCTCTAGCCATTTTCGAATGAGGTGTTCATCTTCTACGATGATGAGCTTAAACATGAGTTAGTCCTTTCGTTACAAATTTTACCCAAGTTTCTCCTTGGCGATTGACTCCTAAATCTAGCTGGACATCAGAAAAGAAATTGCTCAATCGTTTGTAGCTGTTAACGATACCATGCTGGGTATGTGGGCTTTCTAAAGAGTCTAAAATAGCGAGTCTCTCTTGTTTTGTGAGCCCTCCAGCATTATCCTTGACCAAAAAAGTCAGAGAATCTACTTCCAAGGTAATGTGGATATCTATATGAAGATCAATACGGTATTGCATCCCATATTTTATAGCATTTTCTACTAGTGGAAGCAAGAAAAGCTTAGGGATAGGCTGATTGTCGACAGTTTCTGGACAGACAATATCATAAGAAAAGTGCTCAAAACGAATCTTATGGATTGTAAGGTAATCCTCTATAATCTTTAAATCCTGACAAATGGTTGTTTCTTTTTCTAAATCGGTGATACTGTAGCGAAGAATGCGCGTGAGATTTTGAATTAGGTCTTGTGTAAGAGCGGCATCCATTAAAGAAGTGATTTTAATCGTCTCAAGTGTATTGTAGAGAAAATGAGGATTGAACTGAGCTTCTAGCATTTTTCTTTCAAAAATCCACTTTTCTTTTTCTATAGTCAACATTTTCTGATGAAGTTGATCTAATTCGTACAACATATTGTTTATTTTTTCTGCCATAAACTCAAACTCATCACCTGTTTGTAGAGAAAGCCTTTTTTCTGCTTGTTTAGGAATTTCTTGAAGTTGGTAAACCAAACTTTCAATAGGAACAGCATTGTGTGTGGCAATTTTATGAGCAATTCGCCTTGCTTGCCAGAAGTAGAGGAAGAATATACATAAGGTGAGGACGGAGGCTAGGCCGAGTAAGCTAGGAATGGGAAAGAAGGATTGAAAAGTATAGATTGAAAAAATAGCACCGACTTTTTCTTTTTGAACAATAAGCGGTTCATTCGCATACCAGTGGGTGCGAGAGTGTAGGAGTTTTTCATCAAATTTTTCAAGAGTGGAGCGAGTGAACTGATTTGTATTGTTAGAAAACATATTTCCAAAGCTATCGGTAATGATGTATTTGGAATTGATCATTGGGAAACTTGAGATGAAATCATTCTCATTTACGAAAGCAATAGTATAGGCCTTAACTCGTTGGTTTTGAAGTAGTGGTTTGATAAAGAGTGTGTAATGTTGCTTATCTGAAGAAAGTGCAATTTTTTCTGTAACTTTATCTTGAGAAGGATTTTGAATGAGCAGTTTTAGATAGTAGGGTGATAAAATACTTTCTTGATGATTGCGATTGGTACTAAATAGTAATTCACCTGTATCACTTAGGATAATGAGGTCAGAACTAAGTTTTAATTTAGCTTTTGTCTCGTAAAATAAGCTAAAGACTTCTCTCTCTGTGTGTTTGCCATCCAAAAATCCAGGAATCATTTTATGGTTCATAGTAGTCAGGAGCTCATTATTGGCTTCTTTCATCTCTTGAACCTGTTTGACAATCTGTCTCGTATCTTTGGAGAGTTGTTGTTTTTGTAAAACATAGGAAAAACCAAAAAGTAAAATGAGTAGTAAAAGAGAGGTCACAAAGGCTGCAATAGAGCTTCTATGGAGAATTTCTTTTTGGAGAGATTTTTTAAAGGAATGAGACATCCGCTACCTCCTTGGAAGGGTTTTCTGTTATAAGTATAGCAGTTTAAAAATTCTAGAGCAAGGTAAAATAGAAAAGGTTTGGCTAAAATTTTTTAGCTAAACCTTTTGAAAAGTTAAGTATGTATTATAGATGCTTGTTATCTGCAAATAGCTAGAGCATTTTAAGGAAATGAACTAGAAATAACAATTAATATGATGGTTCAGAAATACCTTTTGATAATCAATAAGATCTTCGGGATGAAGTGCGTTGACTCCATCCATTTCATATTTCCGATTTAATAAACGATATTTGTTTTCACCAAATTGATGAAAAGGGAGTAGTTGAACTTGGTCGATATTTAATGAGTTAAATAGAGTAGCGAATTCTTCTGCATCCTCTAAACTATTGTTAAAATCAGGAATAACCGGGATTCTTAAAACGATAGTTTTATGTTGAGAAAAGGCATAATGAATGTTTTTAATAATCATTTGATTAAAAACCCCAGTCACTTTTTTATGTTTTATAGAATTATAATGTTTTAGGTCTGTGTAGATAAAATCCACATATTGGATTAAATCAACAAATTTTTCATGATCAACAAAGGCAGTAGTTTCAATGGCAGTGTGTATGTGATGTTCTTTAGCTGACTTTAAGATGGCTTTAGCAAATTCAAACTGAGCAAATATTTCACCCCCTGATAAAGTTAAACCTCCACCGGATTCTTCGTAAAATTCTTTATCTTTTAATACCTCTGTAATAATTTCTTCTACAGTTTTTTCTTCACCTACTAAAGTGAATTTTTCTCGTTGAGCATCTTTCATTTTTTCAGGTTTCATTCTTTGAGATTCAGGATTAGAACACCATGGACAGCGCAGAGGACATCCTTTTAAAAAAACAGTTGTACGAATACCCGGACCGTCATGAATTGAAAAGTGTTGAATATTAAAAATAATTCCTTTAGATATTTCCATAAGAGTTCCTCCTCTTTATAATTCTATCCTATCACAAAAACGAAAGAAAAACAATTACGAACGAAAGTTTAATTTGTTGTTTTTTGCTTTTTATTTTGGTAGAATAAAACGGAGGTGTAAAATGAAAAGATTGGAACAAATTATTAAATTAGTATCAGAATATGAAAAGATTGATGTTAATACATTATCGGAAAAATTAAATGTATCGAAAGTAACGATTAGAAAAGATTTAGATAAATTAGAGTCAAAAGGCTTATTACACAGAGAGCATGGATATGCTGTGTTAAATAGTGGAGATGACTTAAATGTACGCTTGTCAATTAATTATGAAATTAAGAGAAAAATTGTTCAAGAAGCAGTAAAATTGGTATCAGATAATGAAACAATAATGATAGAATCTGGTTCAACCTGTGCTTTACTTGCTGAGGAAATTTGCAAGCAAAAAAGAAATGTCACTATTGTAACAAATTCATTTTTTATAGCAAATTTTGTAAGAGGTTATGATTCATGTCGTGTTATTGTTCTTGGTGGAGAGTTTCAGAAAGATTCACAGGTTACCGTAGGACCTTTATTAAAAGAAATGATACAGACTTTTCATGTGCGTCAAGCTTTTGTTGGGACAGATGGCTACGATAAAGAGATGGGTTTTACAGGAAAAGATTTAATGCGCAGTGAGGTAGTTCAATATATTTCAGCAGCGTCGGATAAAGTCATTGTGCTAACTGACTCAAGTAAATTTGATAAAAGGGGTACAGTAAGAAGATTTGCTTTAAGTCAAGTCTATGAAGTAATAACAGACGAAAAACTTTCTAAACAAAATATAGCTACATTAGAAAATGCTGGGATAATGGTTAAGGTAGTTTCGTAAGAGGTTAAGTGTATGAATCAAGATAGGAATAAACTGCTCTCTAAAATTGCTTATCTGTATTATATTGAAAACTTAAATCAGTCACAAATAGCAGCAAAATTAGGAATTTATAGAACCTCTATTAGTAGAATGTTAACAGAAGCAAGGAATGCAGGAATTGTTAAAATTGAAATAGAGAATTTTGATACCAATATGTTTAAGTTGGAAAATTATGTAAAAGAAAAATATGGTCTGGAAAGTTTGGAAATTATTCCAAATGAATTTGATGATAATCCAACAATTTTATCTGAAAGAATTTCTCAAGTTGCATCAGGTGTCCTTAGGAATTTAATTGATGATAATATGAAAATTGGCTTTTCTTGGGGGAAAAGTTTAAGTAATTTAGTAGATTTAATCCACAGCAAAAGTGTCCGAAATGTTCACTTCTATCCTCTAGCAGGTGGTCCTAGTCATATACACGCTAAATACCATGTGAATACACTGATCTATGAAATGTCTAGAAAATTTCATGGAGAGTGTACATTTATGAATGCAACGATTGTGCAAGAAAATAAATTGTTAGCAGATGGTATTTTGCAATCAAGATATTTTGAAGATTTGAAAAATAGTTGGAAAGATTTAGATATAGCTGTGGTTGGGATTGGTGATTTTAGTAATAAAGGAAAACATCAATGGTTAGACATGCTTACAGAGGATGACTTTAAAGAATTAACCAAAGTTAAAACTGTAGGGGAAATTTGTTGTCGATTCTTTGATTCAAAAGGTAAAGAAGTTTATGAGAACTTACAGGAAAGAACGATAGCAATCTCTTTGGAAGATTTAAAAAATATTCCTCAAAGTTTAGCTGTTGCTTATGGTGATACGAAAGTATCTGCGATTCTTTCTGTCTTGCGTGCTAATCTAGTAAATCATCTGATTACAGATAAAAATACAATTTTAAAAGTTTTAGAAGAAGATGGTGATTTTTCTTTTCGAAATATTTTATGCGAGTGAAAATGATAGACTGATATCAGTTTATCGTTTTTTCTTTTTAATCAATTGCACATTTGTGCTTATATAAACAAAAATGGTTTATTTGTTGTTTTTAGATTGACAAGTTTATTATGTAGTTGTATTCTATAGTTACAAAAGAAAATTTTAAAATTTCAAATGAAAAAAGCTTTTTACATAGTGAAATGAGGAGGAATTTATGGAAATTATTGTTCCAGATCAAATTATCATGGGTTTAATTTTATATGCTGGCGATGCGAAACAACATATTTATAAAGCGTTAGATTATATAAAAAACGGTACATGTGAACGATGTGAAGAAGAAATCCAGTTAGCTGATGCAGCCTTATTAGAAGCCCATAATCTACAAACAAAATTCTTGGCACAGGAAGCGTCTGGTACAAAGACAGAAATAACAGCTCTCTTTGTTCATTCACAAGATCATCTCATGACTAGTATGACGGAGATTAATTTAATCAAAGAAATTATTAGTTTGAGAAAAGAACTTCATAAAAAATAATACTAGAGTATTAACATAGAGGAGGAAAATATAATGGTGAAGATTGGTTTGTTTTGTGCAGCAGGCTTTTCTACTGGTATGCTTGTAAATAATATGAAAATTGCAGCTCAATCTAGTGGAGTTGAGGCAGAAATAGAGGCGTTTTCTCAGTCTAAATTAGCGGATTATGCCCCAAATCTAGATGTTGCACTGTTGGGGCCTCAAGTTGCTTATACATTAGATAAATCAAAAGAAATTTGTGATAAGTGTGATGTTCCGATAGCTGTTATTCCGATGATGGACTATGGTATGTTAGATGGGAAAAAAGTATTAGATTTGGCCCTATCTTTGATTAGTGGGTAAGAAAAGGAGATTTATTATGGCAAAGATGGATGTTCAAAAAATCATTGCACCTATGATGAAGTTTGTGAATATGCGTGGTATTATAGCTCTAAAAGATGGTATGTTAGCAATTTTGCCATTGACAGTAGTTGGTAGTTTATTCTTGATTATGGGACAATTGCCATTTGAAGGATTAAACAAGGGCATTGCTAGTGTATTTGGAGCAAATTGGACAGAGCCGTTTATGCAAGTATATTCAGGAACTTTTGCGATTATGGGTCTAATTTCTTGTTTTTCAATTGCCTATTCTTATGCTAAGAATAGCGGAGTAGAGGCTTTGCCAGCTGGGGTTCTATCTGTATCTGCATTCTTTATTTTGCTAAGATCATCTTATATCCCTAAACAAGGTGAGGCAATTGGGGATGCTATTAGTAAAGTTTGGTTTGGAGGTCAAGGAATTATCGGTGCTATCATTATAGGTTTGGTAGTAGGAAGTATTTATACCTTCTTTATAAAGAGAAAAATTGTTATTAAGATGCCAGAACAAGTTCCACAAGCTATTGCCAAACAGTTTGAAGCAATGATTCCAGCATTTGTAATTTTCTTACTTTCTATGATTGTATATATTTTAGCGAGCTCATTGACTAATGGCGGAACATTCATAGAAATGATTTATTCTGCTATTCAAGTTCCATTGCAAGGTTTAACTGGATCTTTGTATGGTGCAATTGGAATTGCATTCTTTATATCATTTTTGTGGTGGTTTGGTGTTCATGGACAATCGGTAGTAAATGGAGTAGTGACAGCTCTGCTTTTATCTAATCTTGATGCTAATAAAGCTATGTTAGCCTCTGGGAATCTATCATTAGAAAATGGTGCACATATTGTTACTCAACAATTTTTAGATTCATTTTTAATTCTATCTGGTTCAGGGATTACGTTTGGACTTGTAGTTGCGATGCTTTTTGCATCAAAATCTAAACAGTACCAAGCGTTAGGGAAAGTAGCAGCTTTTCCAGCAATATTTAACGTAAATGAGCCAGTTGTATTTGGATTTCCGATTGTCATGAATCCAGTTATGTTTGTACCTTTCATTCTTGTTCCTGTACTTGCAGCTGTTATAGTATATGGAGCTATTGCAACAGGTTTCATGCAGCCATTTTCAGGAGTTACATTACCTTGGAGCACCCCAGCTATTATATCAGGATTTATGGTTGGTGGATGGCAAGGAGTTATTACTCAGCTGGTGATATTAGCGATGTCTACATTAGTTTATTTCCCATTCTTTAAAGTACAGGATCGTTTAGCTTATCAGAATGAAGCATGATAATTCTAAAAAAACATTTGTGTATTGTCATTAAACACACACATTTGTGCTAAAAATTAGAGAGTTAAAGTTTTTCTAGTTAAAAGCTTGAAATTTTCTAAAAAACCAGGTATTATATTTTCGAAAGAAACAAAAATATTTTCGAAAGAAAGGTGCTTATTATGGTAAATAAAGAAGTAGCAAGAACGACAATCAAGACAGAATATTTTGGTAGCCTTACTGAAAGGATGAACAAATATCGAGAAGATGTTTTAAATAAAAAACCTTATATTGATGCTGAGAGAGCGGTTCTAGCAACACGCGCTTATGATCGATATAAGGAACAACCTAATGTCCTAAAACGCGCCTATATGCTGAAAGAAATTTTGGAAAATATGACTATCTATATCGAAGAAGAATCTATGATTGCGGGAAATCAAGCTTCTTCCAATAAAGATGCTCCTATTTTTCCAGAATATACGCTAGAATTTGTTCTCAATGAGTTGGATCTTTTTGAAAAGCGTGATGGAGATGTTTTCTATATTACTGAAGAAACAAAAGAACAACTTAGAAGTATTGCTCCGTTTTGGGAAAATAATAATTTACGTGCTAGAGCTGGTGCCTTGTTACCTGAAGAAGTGTCTGTTTATATGGAAACAGGATTCTTCGGTATGGAAGGTAAGATGAATTCTGGAGATGCTCACTTAGCAGTTAACTATCAGAAACTGTTGCAATTTGGTTTAAGAGGTTTTGAAGAGCGAGCTCGTAAAGCGAAAGCAGCTCTAGATTTAACAGATCCAGCAAGTATTGATAAATATCATTTTTACGACTCTATATTTATCGTAATCGATGCTATTAAAGTATATGCAAATCGCTTTGTTGCTCTTGCTAAAAATTTAGCCGAAAATGCAAATCCTAAACGTAAGAAAGAATTACTTGAGATTGCAGATATTTGCTCTAGAGTCCCATATGAACCGGCAACTACTTTTGCAGAAGCTATTCAATCAGTTTGGTTTATTCAATGTATTTTACAAATTGAATCTAATGGCCACTCTCTTTCATATGGTCGTTTTGATCAATATATGTATCCATATATGAAGGCTGATTTAGAAAGTGGTAAAGAAACAGAAGATAGCATTGTTGAACGTCTGACAAATCTTTGGATTAAGACAATTACAATTAATAAGGTTCGCAGTCAAGCACATACATTTTCTTCAGCAGGAAGTCCTTTATATCAAAATGTTACAATTGGTGGACAGACTCGAGATAAGAAGGATGCTGTTAACCCATTATCTTATTTGGTATTAAAATCAGTTGCACAAACCCATCTACCGCAACCTAATCTAACTGTACGTTACCATGCAGGTTTAGATGCTCGTTTCATGAATGAGTGTATTGAAGTGATGAAACTTGGTTTTGGTATGCCTGCATTTAATAATGATGAGATTATTATTCCTTCTTTTATTGCAAAAGGAGTATTGGAAGATGATGCTTATGATTACAGTGCCATTGGATGTGTTGAAACGGCAGTTCCAGGGAAATGGGGCTATCGTTGCACAGGTATGAGTTATATGAACTTCCCTAAGGTTCTACTTATCACGATGAATGATGGAATTGATCCGGCTTCGGGTAAACGGTTTGCACCAAGCTTTGGTCATTTTAAGGATATGAAGAACTTTTCTGAATTAGAAAATGCTTGGGATAAAACACTAAGATATTTGACACGAATGAGTGTTATTGTTGAAAATTCTATTGATTTATCATTGGAACGAGAAGTTCCTGATATTCTATGTTCAGCATTGACTGATGATTGTATTGGTCGTGGAAAACACCTTAAAGAAGGTGGAGCAGTATATGATTATATATCAGGTTTGCAAGTTGGAATTGCAAATTTGTCGGATTCATTAGCTGCAATTAAAAAATTGGTATTTGAGGAAGAACGTATAAGCCCAAGTCA
This sequence comes from uncultured Streptococcus sp., assembly GCA_963523355.1. Lineage (GTDB taxonomy): Bacteria > Bacillota > Bacilli > Lactobacillales > Streptococcaceae > Streptococcus. The sequence goes on along the minus strand of CAURCY010000016.1, from coordinate 5,930 downwards.
GCTTTGGCATGCACTGGAAACAGATTATGCCGGGGAAGAAGGTAAGGTCATTCAAGAAATGTTGATTCATGATGCACCTAAGTACGGTAATGATGATGATTATGCTGACAAATTGGTTACTGCTGCTTATGACATTTATGTTGATGAAATTGCTAAATATCCTAATACACGTTATGGAAGAGGTCCTATTGGAGGAATTCGTTATTCAGGAACATCTTCTATCTCAGCCAACGTAGGGCAGGGACGTGGAACATTAGCAACGCCAGATGGACGCAACGCGGGTACACCGTTAGCAGAGGGTTGTTCACCATCACATAATATGGATCAACACGGCCCTACATCTGTTTTAAAATCTGTTTCAAAATTACCAACAGATGAAATCGTAGGTGGGGTTCTCTTAAATCAGAAAGTAAATCCTCAAACGTTAGCCAAAGAAGAAGATAAATTAAAACTAATTGCTTTGTTACGAACATTCTTTAATCGTTTACATGGGTACCATATTCAATACAATGTTGTTTCCAGAGAGACGTTGATTGACGCTCAGAAACATCCTGAAAAACACAGAGATTTAATTGTTCGTGTTGCAGGATACTCTGCATTCTTCAATGTTCTTTCTAAGGCAACCCAAGATGATATTATAGGACGTACTGAGCATACATTGTAAAATAAAGAGGTTCTTTTTATGGAATTTATGCTTGACACATTAAATTTAGATGAGATTAAAAAATGGTCTGAAATTTTACCGCTAGCTGGGGTAACTTCAAATCCCACTATTGCAAAAAGAGAGGGTTCTATTAATTTTTTTGAACGAATCAAAGATGTGAGAGACTTGATTGGCTCTGCACCCTCTATTCATGTTCAGGTGATTTCTCAAGATTTTGAAGGCATCTTAAAGGATGCTCATGAAATTCGGAGACAAGCAGGAGATGATATATTTATCAAAGTACCTGTTACTCCGGCTGGATTACGTGCAATAAAGGTGCTAAAAAAAGAGGGCTACCATATCACTGCAACAGCTATTTATACAGTTATTCAGGGATTATTATCTATCGAAGCAGGAGCCGATTACCTAGCTCCATATTATAATAGAATGGAAAATCTGAACATTGATTCAAATTCTGTCATTCGTCAATTAGCTCTTGCTATTGATAGACAGAACTCTCCTAGTAAGATTTTAGCTGCATCCTTTAAAAATGTAGCACAAGTAAATAATGCTTTAGCTGCAGGTGCGCATGCTGTTACAGCAGGAGCAGATGTTTTTGAATCAGCTTTCGCCATGCCATCTATCCAAAAGGCGGTTGATGATTTTTCTGACGATTGGTTTGTTATTCAAAATAGTCGTTCCGTTTAGATAGAGAGGGAATACATATGAGAATTTTTGCTAGCCCTTCTAGATATATTCAAGGGGAAAATGCCTTGTTTGAAAATGCCAAATCAATATTGGATTTGGGAAATCGTCCTATTCTATTATGCGATCAGTTGGTTTATGATATTGTTGGAAAACGATTTGAAGATTACCTACATAGGTATGGTTTCCATATTGTTCTAGCTCAGTTTAATGGTGAAGCTTCTGACAATGAAATCAATCGAGTCGTTGCCTTAGCTGAGAAAGAAAATTGTGATAGTATTATCGGGCTTGGTGGTGGAAAGACGATTGATAGCGCAAAAGCTATTGCAGATTTGATTGAAAAGCCTGTTATTATTGCTCCAACAATTGCATCGACCGACGCACCTGTATCTGCTTTATCTGTTATTTATACAGATGAAGGTGCATTTGATCATTATCTATTTTATTCTAAAAATCCAGATTTAGTTTTGGTTGATACAAAAGTTATTTCACAAGCTCCTAAGCGTTTATTAGCGTCTGGTATTGCAGATGGTTTAGCAACTTGGGTTGAGGCGCGTGCGGTTATGCAGGCAAATGGAAAAACTATGTTGGGACAACAGCAAACGTTGGCTGGAGTTGCAATTGCGAAGAAATGTGAAGAAACGCTGTTTGCAGATGGTTTACAGGCTATGGCAGCTTGTGAAGCTAAAGTGGTGACACCAGCATTAGAAAATATTGTTGAAGCTAATACTTTATTGAGTGGCCTAGGTTTTGAAAGTGGAGGATTAGCTGCGGCGCATGCAATTCATAATGGTTTTACTGCATTGACAGGTGACATTCATCATTTAACACATGGTGAAAAAGTAGCTTATGGAACTTTGGTACAACTATTATTGGAAAATAGACCTAAAGAAGAACTTGATAAGTATATTGAGTTTTACAAAAAAATTGGTATGCCAACAACTCTAAAAGAAATGCATTTAGATCAAGTTGGATATGATGATTTAATAAAAGTTGGTAAACAAGCAACCATGGAGGGTGAGACAATCCATCAGATGCCGTTTAAGATTTCGCCTTCAGATGTTGCTCAAGCTATCATCGCTGTAGACGCCTATGTAAATTCAAAATAAACAATAAGGACTACTGTTTTCCAAATGGTAGTCTTTTATTGATCCTCGTATTGAATTCGACGTTCTTCATAAATCAAAAAGCGACATAGGTTGTCGGCTATTTATTATAAATACATTAATTAGCATTCCAGTCGTATCTTCGGTCTAAAATTAGTGTTTTGTGTTATAAGAGATAAGCTTCTTGTTTTGCTCTTGATTTCCCGCATATAGGATAAAAAAGTGGGTGATAGAGCAATTCAGAGCCATCAAAATTAATGAAATACAGTATACAGTTTTTTCTTTTAACACATTTCAAATTCTCTCAAAAATGGTATAATAGTAACATCACAAAATTGGAGAGAGACCATGAGTTTTTACAATCATAAAGAAATTGAGCCTAAGTGGCAGGGCTACTGGGCAGAACATCATACATTTAAGACAGGAACAGATGCTTCAAAACCGAAGTTTTATGCTCTTGATATGTTCCCTTATCCGTCTGGAGCGGGTCTGCACGTAGGACACCCAGAAGGTTATACTGCAACCGATATCCTCAGCCGTTACAAACGTGCGCAAGGATACAACGTCCTTCACCCAATGGGGTGGGATGCTTTTGGTTTGCCTGCAGAGCAATACGCTATGGATACTGGTAATGACCCAGCGGAATTCACAGCGGAAAACATTGCTAACTTCAAACGCCAAATCAATGCGCTTGGATTCTCTTACGACTGGGATCGTGAAGTCAACACGACAGATCCAAACTACTACAAATGGACGCAATGGATTTTCACCAAGCTTTATGAAAAAGGCTTGGCTTATGAAGCTGAAGTGCCAGTAAACTGGGTTGAGGAACTGGGAACAGCTATCGCCAACGAAGAAGTCCTTCCTGATGGAACATCTGAGCGTGGAGGCTATCCAGTTGTCCGCAAACCAATGCGTCAATGGATGCTCAAAATCACGGCCTATGCGGAGCGCTTGCTTAATGACTTAGATGAACTTGATTGGCCCGAGTCTATCAAGGACATGCAACGCAACTGGATTGGTAAATCAACTGGTGCCAATGTAACCTTCAAGGTTAGGGGAACTGATAAGGAATTTACTGTCTTTACCACTCGTCCTGATACCCTTTTCGGTGCGACTTTCACTGTTTTGGCTCCTGAGCATGAATTAGTAGACGCTATCGTAAGTTCAGAGCAAGCGGAAGCAGTAGCCGACTACAAACACCAAGCTAGCCTCAAATCTGACTTGGCTCGTACAGACCTTGCCAAGGAAAAAACTGGTGTTTGGACTGGTGCTTATGCCGTCAACCCTGTCAATGGTAAGGAAATTCCAATCTGGATTGCAGACTACGTCCTTGCTAGCTATGGTACAGGTGCGGTCATGGCTGTGCCTGCCCACGACCAACGTGACTGGGAATTCGCCAAACAATTTGACCTTCCAATCGTCGAAGTACTTGAAGGTGGAAACGTTGAAGAAGCTGCCTACACAGAAGATGGCCTTCATGTCAACTCAGACTTCCTAGATGGATTGAACAAAGAAGATGCTATTGCCAAGATTGTGGCTTGGTTGGAAGAAAAAGGATGTGGACAAGAGAAGGTTACCTACCGTCTCCGCGACTGGCTCTTTAGCCGTCAACGTTACTGGGGTGAACCAATTCCTATCATTCATTGGGAAGACGGGACATCAACAGCTGTCCCTGAAAGTGAATTGCCACTTGTCTTGCCTGTAACCAAGGATATCCGCCCTTCAGGTACAGGGGAAAGTCCACTAGCTAACTTGACAGACTGGCTTGAAGTGACTCGTGAAGATGGTGTCAAAGGTCGTCGTGAAACCAACACTATGCCACAATGGGCAGGTTCAAGCTGGTACTACCTCCGCTATATTGACCCACACAATACTGAGAAATTGGCCGATGAGGATCTTCTCAAACAATGGTTGCCAGTAGATATCTATGTGGGTGGTGCAGAGCATGCCGTTCTTCACTTGCTTTACGCTCGTTTCTGGCATAAATTCCTCTATGACTTCGGTGTTGTTCCGACTAAGGAACCATTCCAAAAACTCTTTAACCAAGGAATGATTTTGGGAACAAGCTACCGTGATCACCGTGGCGCTCTTGTGGCAACCGATAAGGTTGAAAAACGTGACGGTTCTTTCTTCCATGTAGAAACAGGGGAAGAGTTGGAGCAAGCACCAGCCAAGATGTCTAAATCGCTCAAGAACGTGGTTAACCCAGACGATGTGGTGGAACAATACGGTGCCGACACCCTTCGTGTTTATGAAATGTTTATGGGACCACTTGATGCTTCGATTGCTTGGTCAGAAGAAGGTCTGGAAGGAAGCCGTAAGTTCCTTGACCGTGTTTACCGTTTGATTACAAGCAAGGAAATTGTTGCAGAAAACAATGGCTCTCTCGACAAGGTTTACAACGAAACCGTTAAAGCTGTCACAGAGCAAATAGAATCATTGAAATTCAACACAGCCATTGCCCAACTTATGGTCTTTGTCAACGCTGCCAACAAGGAAGACAAACTTTATGTAGACTACGCCAAAGGCTTCGTTCAGTTGATTGCACCATTTGCACCTCACTTGGCAGAAGAGCTCTGGCAAACAGTTGCAGCAACAGGAGAATCTATCTCTTATGTAGCTTGGCCAACTTGGGATGAAAGCAAATTAGTTGAAGACGAAATCGAAATCGTTGTCCAAATCAAAGGAAAAGTTCGTGCCAAACTCATGGTTGCTAAAGACCTATCACGCGAAGAATTGCAAGAAATTGCTCTCGCTGATGAAAAAGTCAAAGCAGAAATTGACGGTAAGGAAATCGTGAAAGTGATTGCGGTACCGAATAAACTCGTTAATATTGTTGTGAAATAAGAAATGAATCCTTCAGAGTAGAATCTGGAGGATTTTTTATTTGACAGGAAGTTTCTATTTTGTTAATATGATTAACAAAAGAAAGAGAGATTATGGATAAAAAAGAATTTATTGCATTTAATAATCGTTTCAATAGATTTATTTTAGCGTTTGAAGAGTTAAAAAAAAATCAACATAAAAGTGGTGTTGACAAATCCATTACGTTGAATGAGGTACATTTGATTGTTGTGATTGGGAAAAATCAGCCCTTAAATCTAGTAAAATTATCTGAACTATTAGAAGTTTCGAGAAGTGCAATAACTCAAAGTGTTAGAAGATTGATTCAAAAAAATTTAGTTGTTTTTGATTTTGATCCGAATAATGGGAAAAATAAATATTTGAGATTATCTGAAAAGGGCATCGAAATTTTTAAAATCCATAAGGAGCAACAAGCATATATTGAAAAATCAATCTTTTCAGTTTTAAACAACTATAGCGAGGTGGAACTTAAAACAGTTGTGAAATTGATGGATGATATTGAAAAGGTGTGGGGAGAATTACCGTGGTAAAAGTCACGGTAAATTTCAAATATAATTGTTAAGTAAATTAACAAAAAGGAGAAGATATGACTGTAAACATAGAACTGA
>CAURCY010000015.1:0-23160 GCA_963523355.1 uncultured Streptococcus sp. | reverse complement strand
ATTTGGCCAAAGCCTTGGTGGATGAGCTTTATCAAGTGACGATTACTTGTGCAGCAGATGGTAAATTGGCACTTCAAGCTCATGGAGATGAACGCAATCTTTTGCTTTTGCAACCAGCTGCTTCCAATGATGCTGGATTTGCTATGACTTCTAGCTTTACGTCTATGATGTTGACAGCTCTCTTGGTTTTTGATCCTACAGAATTTGCTGTGAAAGCTGAACGTTTTGAAGTTGTATCTAGTCTTGCCCGTAAAGTTCTAGACAATGCAGAAGATGTCAAAGAACTTGTTGATTTAGACTTTAACCGTGTCATCTATCTAGGAGCTGGTCCTTTTTTCGGTCTTGCTCATGAAGCTCAGCTCAAGATTTTGGAACTGACTGCTGGTCAAGTTGCGACTATGTATGAAAGCCCAGTCGGCTTCCGTCACGGTCCAAAATCTCTTATCAACGAAGATACAGTTGTCTTGGTCTTTGGTACAACGACAGACTACACTCGCAAGTACGACTTGGATTTGGTTCGTGAAGTTGCTGGTGACCAGATTGCTCGCCGTGTTGTGCTTTTGAGTGATCAAGCCTTTGGTCTTGAAAATGTCAAAGAAGTGGCCCTTGGTTGTGGCGGTGTCTTGAACGATATTTACCGTGTCTTCCCTTACATCGTTTATGCCCAACTCTTTGCCCTATTGACTTCACTCAAGGTAGAAAATAAACCAGATACACCGTCTCCTACAGGTACAGTAAACCGTGTGGTACAAGGTGTTATCATCCACGAATATCAAAAGTAAGACAGTGTTTATGAATTCTTGACAAGAGAATTTGTAAACTATCAGATAAACCATAGATTGTCAGTAGGCTTTCTATGGTTTGTTTGCTTGAGAGAAATAGTAAAAGGAGAACAGAATGAAAGCATACACAGAGCGTGTGTTTGGAAATGTTAAGGGACAAGATATTTTGGCCTATCGATTTGAAACTGACAGTGGCTACCAACTTGAGGTTATGACTTATGGTGCGACTATCTTGCGCTATGTCACACCTGACAAGGCTGGAAATTTTGCCAACGTTATATTGGCGTTTGATGACTTTGATAGCTATGTAGGCAATAGTCCCAAGCATGGAGCGAGCGTAGGTCCTGTGGCGGGACGTATTGCAGGTGCGACCTTTGAATTAAATGGCAAGACCTATGAACTTGAAGTCAACAATGCTAGCAACTGTAACCACAGTGGTTCAACTGGTTGGGATTCGAGCTTGTTTGAACTAGTTGAGGTGAGCGACCATGGTCTGACCCTCTACACAGAGCGTACAGATGGGACAGGAGGATTTCCTGGTAATCTTAAAATCTGGATTAGCTACAACTTAGAAGAAACTGGTGCCTATGAAATCAGCTACAAGGTAACAACAGATCAGGATACGCTGGTCAATCCAACCAACCACAGCTATTTCAACTTGTCTGGTGATTTCACGCAGACTGTTGATCGTCATGTCTTCCAACTAAATACGAAAGGTATTTATCCAATCGCTCCAGACGGTGTTCCTGCCAAAACTCCAGATGCCAATCGTGATGTGGTTAAACACATCTACAATGGTGCCTTGTTGAAGGATATCTTCGCAGAAGAAGATGAGCAAATCCAGCTGGTATCAGGTTTGGATCATCCATTTGCCCTTCCTGCAGGTCATGACAATGCTGGATTCCTTTATGACCAAAATTCAGGTCGCTTCCTGCTTTTCAAGACAGAGGCTCCTTGCTTTGTAGTCTACACAGCAAACTTTGTGGATGAGAGTGTACTTGTGGCTGGCAAACCCATGATTCAGCACAATGGGATTGCTCTTGAAGCGCAAGCTTTACCAGATGCCATTCACAGTGACCTCAAAGACCAAGTCATTCTTAAAGCCGGTCAAACCTTTACAAGCAAGACACGTTATGAGCTTGTTGTGAAATAAAAGGATAGGAATTTCTACTTTTTGGGGAATAGTATTTACCTTATAACATTAGTAGAAATGGGCAAAGAATAGGAAAATATGATATAATTTAATATTGAAAATACCTGTCCTATCTAAAGGATAAAAGGAGAAAAAAATGAAGAAAATTGTATTTGCTAGCGCCTTGGCTTTGACTTTAGCTGGAGCAGTTTTGACAAATGATGTTTTTGCCAACGACAGACTTGTGGCAACACAATCTGCAGATGGTAGAAATGAAAATGTCTTGAGCTCAGAAGTGCTAAATCCTTCTAGTGGCAATGTTTTGGTTGGGATTAAGGGAGAATTTTTAACCCCAAATAAACAAACTATTTTGGATGCGATTAATAAGATTCGTAAGGAAGCAGCTGATGAAGGTTTGGTAGATAAGTATGTCCCTATCAAATGGTCTACTGATCTTGAGAAAACTGCTTTTGTACGAGCTACTGAGGTGTCAGTAACTCTGAAACCTGAGCGTCTTTCTACGAAAGAAATCTGGACTGCTTTTCCATCTAGTAATAGTATAAGAGGAGAAGCTTTAGATGTGAACTATGAAGGTTTTCTAAAAGCAATTGAAAACTGGCATGCTGAGAAGGCGAATTATGTAGCGAAAAAGAAGGGTGAAACATCTAAAGAATTTACAGGTTATTATGAGGCTTTGATCAATTCTAAATTTACCTATGTGGGGCTCGCTGCTTTTAAAAATGCAGCTAGTTCTCAGAAAGTAGCAACGATTTCTCTAGCTTTAGGTGATGATGCTTCTTCAGAGGAATTGGCTGGTGGATATGGTCCTGCTATTCAGTATACAGAAGTGACCTCCTCAAACCTTTCAACAGTTAAAAGTAAAGCAGTCGTTGTAGAAAAAGCGCTGAAAGAATTTAGAACTTCTAGTTCAGACCAATCTGGTTGGGTGCAATCTAATGGAAAATGGTATTTCTATGAGTCTGGTGATCTGAAGACAGGCTGGGTGAAAACGGATGGTAAATGGTACTACTTGGATGACCTAGGTGTCATGCAAACTGGATTTGTAAAAGTAGATGGTAGCTGGTATTACTTGAGTAGCTCAGGTGCTATGTTTACAGGCTGGGGTACAGACGGAAATAGATGGTTCTACTTTGATGGCTCAGGAGCTATGAAGACAGGCTGGTACAAGGAAAATGGCACTTGGTATTACCTTGACGAAGCAGGTATCATGAAGACAGGTTGGTTTAAAGTCGGACCGCACTGGTACTATGCCTACGATTCTGGAGCTTTGGCTGTGAGCACAACAACACCAGATGGTTACCGTGTAAATGGTAATGGTGAATGGGTAAACTAGGCAACTAATGAACAAATAGTCTGTTTCAATAGCTTTTTACAACAAAGTTGCAAAATGATATAACCTTAAAATGGGGAAGGCTAGTTTACCTTCTCCATTTTCTTGAAAGTTGTAAACAAAAAATCTACAATGCCTACCTACGTAGCACAGATGATTTCAGAGAATCGATTTATAAACAATAAGAAAACTCCCCCAAGCTATCCTGTCTAAGGCAGTCTATCTTGCAGATGGTCGGTCTTTGTGATAGAATAGCATAAAGTCCTTTTGAGGGGGAACTTGCTAGGAAATCCCCGAGCATTGTAACGGATGAACCACCCTCGCCTTTTTGTGAGGGTGGTTTTTCCTTTGTAAGCAGAAAATAAGAGAGAAAGAGTCTACATCATGTCGAGAATTGTCACCATTCATCCAGTCAAGGAAATCCATCGCTATGGTTTTGAGAGTACCCAAGTCTATCGATCGCGTATCGCACGACATCTAGGCTTAGACTACGTCCACCTCATGTCAAGTCCCCAGCTACGACCTGATTGGAAGAAAGATTTAATCAAGTTAGGATTTTTAGAAAAATAACTGATTTGCGTCCCTCATAGTTTTTCAGATATAGGCCATGCAGATTTATCAGTGAAACCAGAAAGTTTAACGCTAGCAGATGGAGATCAGGTTGAACTCAATGAAGACGGTTTTGTGGCCTCAGTTACCCTAGGAGATGGCTCGGGCAGATATTACTATACCAAGGGGCCCTTCTTGTTTGAAGATTTCAAGGAAAAGGAACTTCGTTGGTATCATGAAAATGGAGAACTGGCCCTGGAAGGACGCTTTATCGATCCCTTTAAAGAACCCTCTCCTGTAACCATCTTTTATCCAGAGTATATCTACCGCATAGGAGGAGAAATCCGTTCTGAAGAGGACTTGTTAGTTAAGTTCCTAGCAAGATGGGCAAAACAAAGCGACCTCTTCATCCGTGATCAACAAATCGTACCCAAACCCAGTCTCTGGCGTTATATGGAAAATACGGACAAAAATTACTATGAAGTCGTCCATGAAAATGTCATGCGAGACTTACGCCTCGCCAATCTGCGCAAGACAAATAAATACCTAGTCGCCAGTGAAGTGTTGACTGATACTTTGGCGAAACAAGGGTATGACACCAAGTTTTTACCACCAATGTTTATAGAAAAATTGGGTCAGCTAAGAAAAATCGGACCTGTTTTGGACTATTGCCTAGTGGGTCATATGAGAGAAGGCAAGAACGTTGAACTTGTCATTGAAGCCTTTATCGAACTCTACAGACGTGGCTCCAAGGCCCAGATTACCTTTTATGGTGGCTCAGAGGAACGTCTAGCAGAATTACAGAATCAATATGATCTTCCGTCAACCATTCACTTTAAAGGTATTGTTGACGAAGTGCCTTATCATCTGCACCAATGCTATCTGTCTGCAAGTTACACAGAGTTATTTGCTAATGCCTGTGTTGAAGCCCTCAATCAAGGTTTGTTGGCTTTGTTATCAGATGTGGAGATTGCCCATCGTCTCTATGCTAGCCAGTCCAATGCCATCAACTTGTTTAAAACCAAATCAGAGTTGATTCAAAAGATAGAAGAGATGGAACAGCCTGATTTTTATCTATTAAATGAAAAAAATCTAGCCTTAGCCTCTCGCTATTCTCTGGGAAAAGTAGCTCACATATATAGAGAACTATTAGATAGGAACTTCTAGGATGTTGTAAGTTGATCAATCTAGTTTTCTCACTAGTCCAATACAATAGAAAACTAAAGGAAGACTATATGAAAGCAAAATCTAAGCCCATAGCCGTCATTTTGATCCGTTCGGGTTCACGCGGCTTAGTGGATAAAAATATCAAACCGCTAGCAGGCAAACCTTTGGTTTTCTATACCATCGAAGTCGCTCTAGCCTCCAAGCTATTTAGTGACATCTGGATCTCATCAGATTCACTAGCCTATCTAGAACTCTGTCGACAAGTCTATCCAGAGATTCGTTGTGTCCACAGACCAAAAGAATTGGCCTTGACGACAACCTCTAGTTTAGAAACCTTACACGACTTTTTACAGCCCTTTGAGGAAGAGCAGGTCTTTGTGAATCTACAGGTGACCTCACCCTTGAGAGAGGTGGAGCACCTCGTCGAGTCCTATCAACTCTACTGTCAGTCTGGCGCCGACCATTTGATTTCCTGTGTTAAGGCAGACAAGAGTCGTAGTCTTTACTTGCAGTTAGCGGAGTCGTCATTTATCCGTCCGCCTCAGGTTTCCAAGCACTATGCTCGGCAGAAAGAGCCTGTCTATTACTATCCCAACGGTAGTATTTGGATTTCTCGCAAGGACCTTTACCTACGAGATGAGACCTTTTACACAGATAAGACAGTAGCCTATGAAATGCCCAAACTCTATTCTTATGATATCGACGATGCCTTGGACTTTGAAGTCGTTGAGACCTTGCTGCAACATCACCACCTAGGAGAATCAAAGAGATGAAACACCTCATCATTGCCACAACGCCCTTGCAGGCCAAGATTGCCCAGCATATCAAGGGACTCTATCCTAATCAGGACTTTGTCAGACTTTATGTCAGTCCTGTCAAAAATGCCCGTCAGGAGCATTATGCAAAGGATTTTGACCATGTTCACTATCCTCAGGATGCAGAGGACTTGGCTCAGATTTGTCAGGAGCTGGCCGGCGACTATGACACCATCTTTTATGCTAGCTTTGACAATAGCTTGATTCTGGACTTGGTTGCTAGTTCAAACTACCAACACCTCATGAGTTTTGATGATGGCTATGCGGATATTTACCCTTTGGGAATGTATGCTCTCCCTCTTCAACCCAGTCAGGTGGGGCCTTTGGGTTTGACTAGAGATGACTTGATTGAGCGGACGGAAAAGCACTTTACTCTCTATCGCAGCGACTACCATGTCGTAGCTAGAGAAAAGCTTGTTTATCTGGAGCATTTTTTTGACCTGCCCCAAGCACCCGTTTCAAATGGTAAGACGGTTAAGGTCTTGTTGGGTCAAAAGTTCTCTGAAGAGGATGACCAAATCTCCATCCGCTTTATTAGTACCTATGCCAAGGCCTTAGCCATTGACCTCTATCTGCCTCATCCCAAGGAAACCTTCACTATTCCAAACGTGACTTACTTGGAGACGGAGCTGATCTTTGAAGATGTCCTAGCCCAACTCTTTCAAGAATACGAGTTCGTCCAGGTCTATCATTTTACTTCATCAGTCAGCCTCCACTTACAAGACCTGCCCCATGTGACCATCACAGGTATTTCCCTCCCCTACTATGAGGACCGTCAAAAAGAATTGCGACGCTTAGGTTGTCAGTTTGAAAGGGTTTCACTTGGCTGGTAGCATAAATATATATATTAGGAAATGTAAATCCATGCACTAGCTTGGATTTTTTATTGGGGTATTAAGTAGATGTTAGGTATATTGATAGAATCTAGTAAAAGTATGATTCATATGATATAATTCAGATTAGTAAATCTTTCTGACAAACAAGTACAGATAAATGAGTCGCGAAGGTTACCGTATATGATAGGAGATTGTTATGACTAAAATGGTTACAATACATCCAGGGCTCTGGCAAAGAGAGGTTAGAAAATATGGCTTTGAATCATCCCAATTGTCTAGAAAGAAAATTGCAGATTATTTAGGTTGGGGACATCTATATATTTTAACCCATCCTCAAGTTCGACCAGATTGGAAGGCAGGCTATGAACAAATAGGTTTTGAAAGGGATGAATTAGTGAGTGTAAGCCATTATCAATCAGATATTGGTCATGATGAATTAAGTATTCGTCCTTCCGATATCATTGATAGGTATCCTAATGGAAAAATGACTGTTATTAATGGATTTGTGGCTAGTATTGAATTAGAAGAAGAAACTCTATATTTTACTTCCGGATTATATTTAAAGAAAAATAAAAAAGAAGAACTGGAATGGTTAAATCGAGATGGTTCGACAGCGATGCGGGCACGGTACTATAAGCCAAGAGAAGAACCAAGTCCCATTTATATGATGGAGGACAATTATTTATATTATAAAGATGGAGAATGGTTAACCTACGAAGACTTATTGATTCAGGTATTAATCAGTCTTACAGATAAGAAAGACATCTTAATTCGAGATCAACATAACGTGGTGACTCCCAAATTATGGCGCTTTGTAGAAAATACAAACCGTCTCTATTGGGAATATATCCATGACAATGTATTGCTAAATCCAGCTCATAATCTAAGAAGAAAAACTAGATATTTAGTAGCTTCAGAAGTATTAACATCAATCTTGCAAGATTTAGGGTATCACGCACAATTTATGCCACCGATTTTTGCACCTCAAGTTTCCTCAGCAGTATTACAAAGAAGAAAGCCTAGTTCCTATTGTTATGTAGGGAATATGAGTAAGGTAAAAAGGGTAGAATGGATTATAGAAGCCTTTAGGAAGTTAGAACAAGAAGGCCTACCTGTAGAAGTATTCTTATATGGTGGAGATATTGAAAAATTGAAGAAAGAGTATCCGACTTTGCCATCTACCATTCATGTTGTTGGATATGTAGATGAGGTACCTTATTGGGAACATGATGGCTATATTTCAACTTCCCAAAAGGAATTATTTGCCAATGCCTGTGTTGAAGCTATGAGTTTTGGATTGATTCCCTTGCTTTCTAATGTTGAAATTGCTCATCAATATTATGCATCTAAGAACTCAGATATTTGCTTATATGATACACCAGAGGAGTTAGCGCATCTTATCAAGTGTTTATATGAGACTGATAAAGAAATCGAGCTAGAAAATACAAGTAAGTTTGTGAATCGATATTCAAAAGAACAAGTTTCTAAGAGATATTTATCACTCATGAACGCCTAAAAATGAAATAGATAATGAGATTTTATTGGATATCTTATTATCTATTTTTTTTAATTTCCTTTATGTATAATTGTTTGATAAAGGAAACTGAGAGTGATATACTAGTATAGTTAGTATAATTTTTTATAATGAGTAGAAAGAAATAAAAGGGAAAAGACCTTATGAAAAAAGATACAATTCAAAAATATTCATTACGTAAATATAAAGGAATTGGTGCAGCGTCTGTTTTATTAGGGATGATGGTTGTTGGAGCTAGTCCGGTATTGGCTGAAGAAACTACAAATACAGCTAATGAAACTACAGTAACACCTGCAAAAGATAATGTGGAAATGGAAACGTTGAGTAATGGTACTGGTAGCTATACAATGCCAAAAATGCATGTGTTTGATGGTTTGAATTATCATGCAACGGGGACAGAAGATGGATATGAAAGAAATCATCGCGAGAATGAAGGTAGAGCCAAATATAATTTAGACAGAGTTGAAAAGGAAACTATAAAAAAACAAGGAGAAGATAACTTTAAGGATTCAAAAATTTCTTATGTCACAAAAGAAGGCGAAGTGCTGAAAGAAGAATCTGATGTAGAAATTCCTGTTGGTGATAAACACCTTTCTAGTACTACTATGGATTATAAAATTCGTGGACTTTTTGGCAAACGTTATGAAGGAAATGTAGCAAATTTAACTAATGATGTTTTAAGTAAAATCAAAGAAGCTGATAAAGTTTTAGAAAAGAACGGAGAAAAATATCATAAGATTGATACAGAAGTAGATAAACATGAGGGGACTACTAAGGAAACAACTTTCAATGATATTACAGTACATGCAAATCCTGGAAACTTGCATAATGAAGATGGAAGTATTCGCTATAACAATATTAAAGAAGGTAGTCGAGTTTGGTTAGTTTCTGAAACTGATGAAGGAAAATATGGGAAGTATGTTTTAGCCACAAAACCAACTACAGCCAATGATTCTTGGGCTGTTGAAACATTTAAACAAGGTGAAAATGATGCTAAAGATTTTACAAAAGAAAATATAACAACTGATGGTGGAATTAAGGAAGGAGATACTATATTAGTTGTTGAAAAAAATGAGGTAGCATTAAAAGAATCTGTTTCTACAGCAACGGAACAAGAAGCGTATACGGCGGGTGCATTTTTTAATGAGAAAGCATTAGAGGAAGGCTTAAATAATCTTTTAGATGAGAGATTAAGAGATTTAAAAGACGAAGATGTCACTAACTCTGAAAAAGAAAAGACATGGGAAGAAATCTATAAGGTTACATTAACAAATAAAAATGCAGTAGATAATAAGAATCGTCCTACTTATTCTGTACATCAGGAGTTTAATGGTTATATAAGAGAAAACGGAAAGTTTGTAAAATATAACGATGTGACAGAATATATAACTAAGCTAAAAGAAATGTTTGGCGAAAAAGAAATTACAGTAGGATGGAAAAATTCTCGAGATAAAGTAGAACCAAAATTTGTTGGAAATATTGAAGAGTTTAAAGACACTGCTAACTACGAGAGTGAAAAAGCAAATGTCACGAAGTTTAAAGAGGCTCATAAAGCAATTCAGTATGTCGACCAAGTTCCAACAAATGCAAATTTTGTAAAAAATGTGTTTGAAGTAAATGTAGATTTTAAACTAGGAGATAAGAGTACAGATTCTTATTATCCTAGTGAAGATGATGATTCTAATCAACCAGAAAAAACTTATTTAGCTTATAGATTTGGCTATTTTGGTTCGAAATATTATAGTGAAGATACTAGATATCAATATGGATTAGGCCAATTATATAAAGAATATGAAAAAGATGGAGTTCGATATAGAATTGCCGCACCTACGAAATATGAACAACATGCGTCAATATCTGAGCCTATTTATAGTGAAATTCATTATTACGACTTATACCAACCAACCCGTGCTTACCATATTAGTGATCAACTAACTAATGTTAAAAACATCTACGCTAAGGAAGAAACAGAAACTACTGAGAGTAAAGGTAGTGTCATTGTTAAGTATGAATTAGCGGATGGAACTTCTATTAAAGAAAGTACAGATGTTGTTAAAGATGCAGTGATATCTTCTACAGAAACTAAATATTACTTAAATAAGGATAATCAAAAAGTAGTAGTAGGAACACCAACGACAACAAACAAAGAGGTTTCATATGATGCTACAACGGTAAAACTACAAGAAATCACCAAAGATGGTAAAAAATATAAACTAGTAGGACTGAAAACTGGCTCTCCGGCTGAGACAGGAAAAGTTGCATCAGGAACTACTGAAATTACCTATGTCTATAAACTAGCAACGGGTGGAAATGTATTTGCAAAATACATGTTAGAAGGAACAACTACTGAAATAGCAGCAGGAAAACTACTAACACAAGATGCTTCTATAGGAGATGAATATACGTCTACTGCTCCTAAAGTGGGAACAATACTTCAAAAAGATGGTAAGTCTTATTTTTACAAAGGACATCGTGCTACATCAGCGCCTGAAATAGGTACAGTTGATGAAAATGAAAAAACAGTTATTTATGACTTTTTAGAATACTTTAGTGAAAAAGGTGAACCAGAAGTACAGCCGGAATTACCAGAAGGAATTGTAAGTGAGAAGGGTGAACCAGAAGTACGACCAGAATTACCAGAGGGAGTTGTAAGTGAGAAGGGAGAACCGGAAGTACGACCAGAATTACCAGAAGGTATTGTGAGTGAGAAGGGTGAACCGGAAGTACGACCAGAATTGCCAGAAGGAGTTGTAAGTGAGAAAGGTGAACCAGCGATTCATCCTGTAGCTCCATTATTGATTACTCGTCATATTATTATTGGATCAAATGAAGAACTTATTCCAATTCAAATTGGTAAATTGGCTCCTAAATCTGATATCATATCGAAAAATGGTAAGAAATATCGATATACAATGACCCATGAAAAAGATGGCATTATTACCCATTTATATACGGAGGTAATAGGTGATGATGTAACGAAACCACAGAATCAAGAATACCTTCAGTCAAATCCTGTTAAGATTGATGAACCTACAAAACAAGAAGGTTCTCATCAAGATGAAGCGGTTGCCCAAGAAGAGGACAAGTCATCTCAGGGGCAACACTCAGAATCTGGGGAAGAGTTACCTCAAACAGGACAAGCTGAACTTCCAAACACTGGTACAGAAGACAATGCTCGCCTAGCAGCACTTGGACTTTTTGGAGTATTGAGCGGATTTGGATTTCTTGCTCGCAAGAAAAAAGAAGACTAATTTGAATTAGATTTTCTGATATGAATAAGGAGTAGGATATCATATCTGCTCCTTTTCTTTTGGGGTTGTGATGAGAGTCATCTTAGAGTTGGTAAAAATTTTTCAATGGTTTGATTGTCAAATCTCTGTAGATTTTCTTGTTTTAGTCTCATATAGACAAGATGACAGAATCATCATCTATAAGTTGTCTGGCTTGACTTTCTTAATGGAAGTTATATAATAGTTGTAATAATTAAAGTTACAATAAAAGAGGAAATATTTATGACCTATGAATACCAGAGCCACATTTATTTGGCAGAGGTAGTTTTGAATGTAAAGGATTTAGCCAGTCAAACAGCCTTTTATCAGCAAATCATTGGTTTAGAAATCTTATCTCAAACTGAGATAGAGGTCGTTCTGGGACTTGGAGGTAAAGATTTGGTACACTTGATTCAAGCACAAGAGAGCGGTGAAGTAAGGGAACATTATGGATTTTACCATCTGGCTATTCTCTTGCCGACACGAAAGGATTTGGCTGATGTCTTGAAACACCTGACAGATTTACAGATTCCTCTTGTCGGCGGTGCAGACCATGGTTACAGTGAGGCCCTTTATTTGGAGGATTTGGAGGGAAATGGGATCGAACTCTATCGAGATAAGCCGGTTTCCACATGGGATATTCGAGAAGACGGACGCATTATCGGAGTGACGGAGGCTCTTGCGGCGCAGGACATTTATGAGCTGGGGGAAAGAGTAGAACCCTTTATCTTGGCAGAAGGTACGAGAATGGGGCATATTCATCTTTCCGTCAAGGATAGTCGAAAGTCCAGCCAGTTTTATCAAAAGGTGTTAGGGTTAGAGGATAAATTCAGTGTGCCTAGCGCTAGTTGGATTGCAGCTGGGGATTACCATCATCATTTAGCAGTCAATGAATGGGGAGGAAAAGGCCTAGCTCCGCGTAAGCAAGGCTTGCCAGGTTTGGCCTACTATGTCATTGAGGTCGCTAGTAAAGAAGAACTGTTAACGATTGCGCAGCGAGCACAAGAAGTTGATGCACCAATCAAGTGGCTGACATCGAGCCAATTGGAAGTCACAGACCAAGACGGAATTGTGACCAGTATTCGTTTAGACAGGATATGATGACAATCAGAGGATCAATTGTAGAAAGTACCCCTTATTCTAGTCAGATACGTAGAAAATTTGATATGATAGTAGGGAATAAGGAGAAGAGTGCTATGACTAGCGAATACCAAAAAATGATAGCAGGAGAGTTTTACCGTCCATCGGATACAGAATTGCGGACCTTGGCTCAGGCTTCTCGCCAAAAACAGGCTGCTTTTAACAAGGAAGAAGATCCCTTAAAGGGAGCCGAAATCATCAAGACTTGGTTCGGCTCGACTGGACAAAATATCTTTGTCAATCCACGACTGGTAGTCGATTATGGAGTCAATATCCATCTAGGGGAAAATTTTTATTCTAATTGGAACTTGACCATGCTGGATGTTTGTCCGATTCGCATCGGGAACAATGCTATGATTGGTCCCAACTGTCAGTTCTTGACTCCCCTCCATCCATTGGACCCGCAGGAACGTAATTCAGGTGTTGAATACGGCAAGCCTATTACTATCGGAGATAATTTCTGGGCTGGAGGAGGTGTCATTGTCCTTCCTGGAGTAACACTGGGCAATAATGTTGTTGCTGGAGCAGGGGCTGTAATCACCAAGTCCTTCGGCGACAACGTTGTCCTAGCTGGTAATCCTGCGCGTGTGATTAAGGAGATACCTGTTAAATAAAGAGATTGGTAAAAAAGTTTTTAAGATAAGAAAAGCGCATCATATCAGGTGTTTAAAAAACGTTGATATGATGCCTTTTATCATAAATTAGATTAACTTTTTTTCAATTGAGTGTTTACCTAGCTTTTTGAGAGGTTTCACGCTAGAAGTTTTACAAATTCTTTCTCTTCTTAGCATTTTTGGTCAGGGAAACCTGGTAAGTATCCTGTTCTCTAGTGAGGTAATTGATGATTTGAAAGTCGTTGGTTTGAGCCTTGAAATCCACTTCATAGACAGTGGTGACCTGTTCTCCATCATTGCTGGTATCAATCGAGATAAGGTCTAACTCAGTACAGAATTGTGATAGCCCAGATTGGATAGTTTGGAGTTGCTTTTCTTGGTTGGCAATTGTGATGGTTAATAGTCTGCGACGTTGGTGATTGCTCTTGCTTTGTTGCTTTTCTAAAAGAAGCCATACTGCTAAGATAAAGACGGTGAAGAGAATAGCTAGAGCTAGGTAGCCTGTCCCTGCTGCCAGCCCGATAATCATGGCAAGGAAGATCGCAATTAGCTCCCGTGAGCCACTGGTAGCTGAACGGAAACGAATGAGGCTAAAGGTTCCTGCAACAGCGATAGAGGTTCCTAAGCTGCCATTTACCAGAAAGATGACCAAGGTCATCAAGCAGGGGAGTAGGGTCAAACTAACAGCAAATTCCCGTGTATAGAGGGTACGGTGTTTGTAAGCCCAGGTCAGCGCCAAACCTAAAATCAGGCTGACCAAGAGAGCCAGAAAGAGCTGGATAGGATTGGCAGTGGCAGTTGTGTCGTTGAAGATAGAGTTGAAAAGATTAGACATAAGTAGTACCTACACTTTCTGTGCTTGGTCGTGGGCTATAGTCCAGCCCTTGAGACTTGTGGTAGGCACAGCTGTATTTTGAAAATTTCTGCTCTACCAGTCCATATTGGTCGAGAATATCTTGTAGCCATTGGGGTTTTCTACCAGGTGCTTTAATTTCCATGATGACAATGTCCTCGTTTAGTAGAGGGCAACCGTCCTTTCCTGAGAATAAACTGACATTATTATCACGATAGGTTAGATTTTGGTCAATGGTGATACGAATTTTATTGTAGGGAAATTCGCTAATCTCTTTCTTTTCCTTGAGAGAAAAACGGTCGTAGTAAATATACATACGAGGGATAATTGCTTGCTGATATTCCTCTTGGAGTTGTTGAATTTTTTCAATTATCATTCGGTCCTTGATACTGCTATCCAGCTGTCCCTTGGTCATAAATTGGGTGATAGACTGGGGAGTCGATAAGAGACGATGTTTTCGTCCGACACCAGCTCTGTCCTTAGATTTGATTTCTAAAAATACCTGACTATCAGGCTGGACTTGACTGAGATAGGTTCGCATCCGAATCTTTTCTTTACGCTTAGTACCTTGGCCATCCTCCTGAATCATATCAAATTGCTCTGTATCAAAGTAGATGTTGGAAATGGTCGAAGTTGGATAATCATCCTCTACGAGGTATATTTTTAAGTCCTCTATTAAATTAGCCAAGTCACCCTTGGCAACGACATATTTGGTTTCAATTCGTTTAAAGCTTGTTTCAATCGGTTTCATAAATCCTGTCTCCTTTATCAAACTATTTCAGCACACTATCTGATTAGAAGATAGGTGTGTCTGGGCAAGTTGAACTTGCTTGTAATTAGTCTATGGAATTTTCCTAAAACTTTTGTTAAAGATAACTTAACTGAAACTGAACTTAAGAAAACTTTCAGAAAAAGTTTAGATTTTTTTCAGACTTCCCCTGTAAACTAAGCTCAAGCTAAAGGAAGACGAGGAAAAAGTATGAAATCAAAAAAATGGACTCTAATCTTAACCAGTTTAACAGCTTTGACCTTGATGACAGCTTGTGGGCAGTCAACGACTAAGTCAAGTACAACTGCAGCGGCAGATACTACTGCCATCACAACTTCAGCTAAAAACAGTCAATCTTCTTATTTTACAGAAAAGGACTACGACACTTCTTATGATGAAAGCACAGCTTCTAAGATTGAGCTATCGGGCTCATCTGCAAACGTCTCTGGAGATGGTGTGACAGTTTCTGGCTCAACGGTGACCATCTCAAAAGCAGGTACCTATGTCATTTCAGGTCAGTCTGACGGAGTGCAGATCAAGGTAGAGGCAGATAAGTCTGATGATGTGAAACTTGTTCTAAAAGGCGCGACCATGACCAATACCAATGCAGCGATTTCTGCGACATCAGCCGGTCATGTCTACTTGACTCTGGCAGAGGGAACCACCAACAGTCTCTCTGACTCAAGCTCTAACAGTGATGAAAAGGCAAATGCCGCTCTCTTTTCTAAGGTTGATTTGACCATCAATGGCTCAGGAACTCTCACTGTAGATAGTAAGAAAAGCAATGCTATCAAGGCTAACGACACCCTCCACATCACAGGTGGAACCTTTAACATCACATCAGTTGGCGATGCCTTTAATGTCAATGATGAACTTAATGTCACTGGTGCGACCATGACGATCGATGCTAAGGAAGATGGTGTCAAAGTTGACAATGATGACGATATGACTGTCGGAAATATGTATTTGGCGAACAATACCATAACAGTCACAGCAGGCGAGGACGGCATTCACGCTTCTGGAAATCTAGTGATTGATAGTGGTACTTACACAGTCAAGAATGCGACTGAAGGAATTGAAGGGAAATCCATTACAATCAATGGTGGCGATATCAATGTCTACTCGACAGATGATGGGGTGAATGCAGCTAATAAAAATGCCCAGCAAAGTGATATTTACTTTACTATGACAGGTGGAAATCTAACTGTAGAAGTCGGTCAAGGTGACACAGATCCAATCGACTCAAACGGAAATATAACGGTCACAGGTGGAACTATTAAATTAATAGGACAATCAGGCTTTGACTTTGATGGAACAGCAACTTACACAGGTGGGGATATTTACATTAACGGCGAAAAACAAACTGATATTGTCAATTCTATGCCTGGAGGTGGTGGACCAAATGGAGGACCTCAAGGAAATGGTGGTCCTGGCGGTCCAGCCCCTGGTGGACAAGGATAAACAAAAAAGGATAGCATTCAATTAGAATGGCTATCTTTTTATATGGGTGATAAATTGATATGTTACAAGGGATTTTATAATCGTAGCTTTCAAAGGCTAAATTGTTCAGTCATCCGTTTTTGTTTACTTAAATTTCTTGAATTTTAAGAAGGTATTGAGTAGTTTTCCCTTAAATGTTTTGTTTTGGTAGGCGATTGTGAGGGAATTGAAAAATTCAACTGCTAGGTGTTCTTGGTGACCGAGCTCCATCTAGCTTGGGGTTGCTTCTGGGGAAAAGACGCCTAATTTGATGCGGAGTCCACCTTTTTTCATCTTGAACTGATGCATACCATACATCTTGATATCAAGGCTTGTATCGGATATGAGAGTAGCAGTATCACCTGCCATAGAAATTTTTGTATCGGCATCCGGAACGCCTGTTTTTTCAGTATCTAGACTGATAAAGATTTTTTGATAAGTTGGTTGACCGTACTCTCCAATCAACTCCTCACTTCCTGTCCACCGTGAACTCCAGCAAATACCAAATGTTCAGGGTGAATTTTAAAAGGAAGTGCTTGGTCACCCATTTTATTTAGTCCTTGGTTGAAGGCGAAGAAATCTCTCAAAGTAAATCCATCCACGTAAGCAGCTTGTAGGTTACGTCCCTTAACCGAATTCTTAGAAATGCCATGCCGCATTTGGTCTGATTCTGCTAGACGGTCAGCGTAGAGTTCGAGGATTTTTTGACTTCCAAGGGCTAATTTGGTTTCAATTAGGTCTTGAAAATTTCTTAGTCTGTTTCATATAAAAATAAGTAAAATGAATTCCCATTACCAAGGTCATTAGAGTTGCGATAGCAATGACGATGGTTGGATTAGCCGAGAAAAGTAGAGGGAAAATAGGCCTTTAAAAAGTGGACAGAAAAGACCATTTCGGAGTATAGAGAGGAAGTTCAAAAACATTTTTAGAAATAAGACATGTGCATTATAAACATCAGATACGAATCTGGTGCTTTATTTTTTAAAGAATTTCAACTTTTTTCTTGACAAGTGAGTAAACACTCACTATAATAGGTCTATATTCAGTAAGTGAGTAAACACTCACCTAGGAGGAAGCATATGAAAAAATTGCTACATTTACAAGATTTGGATAAGTCTTTTTGTCGTCAAATGGTTTTGAATCATGTCAGCTTTGAATTGCAGCCGGGAGAAATTATAGGCTTAATAGGTCCGTCTGGTGCTGGTAAATCAACTATGATTAAGACTATGTTAGGGATGGAAAAAGCTGACGGAGGGGTTGCTTTGGTATTGGATCATACTATGCCCAATCGTCATATTTTAGGAGATATTGGTTATATGGCCCAGTCAGATGCCTTATATGAGGCTTTGTCAGGTCAAGAAAATCTGGAATTTTTTGGTCAGCTAAAAGGGCTATCCACAAGAAATCTGGCAGCTGAAATTGCCCATGTGGCTCAAGTTGTGGATCTGACAGAGCATTTGAATAAAACGGTATCCGGTTATTCTGGAGGAATGAAGCGACGCTTGTCTTTAGCCATCGCGCTTCTGGGGAATCCTCAGCTCTTGATTTTGGACGAACCGACAGTTGGAATCGACCCTTCTCTTCGAAAGAAAATCTGGAAAGAATTATTCGCGCTTAGAGACAATGGGGTTGGGATATTAGTTACTACCCATGTTATGGATGAAGCAGAGTTAACGGATAAGGTCGGCTTATTATTAGGTGGAAAAATCATTGCTTTTGATACACCGCAACACTTAAAAGAAAGTTATCAAGTTTCAAGTATTGAAGAAGTATTTTTGAAAGCAGAAGGAGAGTAAGATGAGAACCATTGCTATTGCTAAAAAAGTTATCAAAGAATTGCTTCGTGACAAACGAACCTTGGCTATGATGTTTGTAGCGCCGGTATTTATTATGTGGCTGATGAACCTCATGTTTTCAGCTAGTACAACCGTGAATGTCAAGTTAGCGACACAAGATCTACCAACTGGTTTGGTAACGAAAATGGATGAGCTCGATCATGTGGACGTCGAGACTTATCAAGACTTAGATCAAGCCAAAGAAGCGCTAGCAAATGAAAAAGTCGATGCTGTGATTTCTTATAAAGACGGTGAGTATCAGGTCGACTACGCAAATACAGATGCCTCCAAGACATCTATGATACGACAAGTGTTACGAACAAGTATCGCCAGTGAAGGCACCGATCAGTTACTATCTCGTATCAAACAAGCTCTTCCACAATTGAAATTAGATGCAAAGGCGCCTGAAATCAAAGAATCTTACCAATATGGAGATAAAAATACTGGATTCTTTGCACGTATGATTCCAATTTTAATTGGCTTTGTGGTCTTCTTCTTTGTCTTTTTGATTTCTGGTATGGCACTTTTGAAAGAGCGCACAAGTGGAACCTTGGATCGCTTGTTAGCAACCCCAGTGAAACGTTCTGAAATTGTCTATAGCTATATGTTGTCTTACGGTATTATTGCGATTTTTCAAACGGCAGTTGTCGTCTTAGCAGCAATTTGGCTACTAGATGTAGAAGTTGTAGGAAATATTTTAAATGTTATAATAGTTAATGTGGTACTGGCTCTTGTAGCACTAGCTTTTGGAATTCTCTTGTCTACTCTAGCAAAATCAGAATTCCAAATGATGCAATTTATTCCTCTCGTGATTATGCCTCAACTCTTTTTCTCAGGGATTATTCCATTGTCATCCATGGGAGCATGGGCTCCAACTGTGGGGAAATTTTTGCCATTAACCTATTCTGGTGATGCAATAAGCCAGATTATTCTTTACGGACACAATCTTGGTGATATTTTGCCAAATCTTGGTGTTTTAATGATTTTCTTGATCATTTTAACAATTCTCAATATTGTTGGATTGCGTCGTTATCGTAAAGTTTAGAAATCAACATAAATAATGCTAAAAAGGTGTGAAGACTAGATGGATAAGACTGTTTTTGAATCGTTTGAAGATTACTTAGAAGAAGCGAATTACCCTCAAGGAAAGAAAAAAATCATGCAGGCAGCAGTGGATCTCATATCAACTAGGAGTTACCATGGGACCTCAACTCTTCACATAGCTGAGCGTGCTGGACTAAGCCAGGCAACTTTGTTTAAGTATTTTAAGACGAAGGATGATCTACTGACGGCTATTTTACATCCTGTAGTCCCAGGCATTTTCGGTAGTTTTTTTGAGGAACTCTTAGCTTTTGAAACGACAGAAGAGAGGGTTCGTTATCTCGTCCACGATCGTATGAGCTATCTCAAAAAAAATCGTGCTTTGATGAAAATCATTCTGCAGGAGAGTTTTTCAAATAAGAAACTAAAAAATGAACAGATTTTTATCTGGAATGCTATTCAAGATAAACTTCGAGTGCTTCATAAAGAATTGCTAGCAGATCCACGTGTAAATCCAGAGTTAACGATTCCTCAAATGGTTCGTATTTGTGTTGGTCCATTGTTGGCTTACTTCGCTCAGCTTTATATCGTTAGCGATAACGGAGAAATAAAAGAGGAAGACTTAGACTTATTAGAAAAACAGATTTTAGGTGGTTTGTGGAAATAAGGGAGTTCTAGAAGAGCTAAGATTTATTTACTTGACTTTCAAACAAGCTAAAAAAGACATGTTCTGCTTATTTCAGATTCATGTCTTTTTTGTTGTTGGATTTTGTATTCTTCATAAGTCCTCAATCGCTTTGCCAAAACAGAAACCGACTTCTCCAGCGGTGCAACGATTTCTCAAGTGTATGGAAGAGGAGATTTCTGGCTTGCTAAAGAGAATTCCTTGACACTCTGTCAGCTTTTGATACAATAGTACAAAATCAGAGGAGGTGGATTATGATTCAGAAACATGCGATTCCTATTTTAGAGTTTGATGACAATCCTCAGGCGGTCATCATGCCTGATCACGACGGGCTAGACTTGCAGTTGCCTAAGAAGTGTGTCTATGCTTTTTTAGGTGAGGAGATTGACCGCTATGCGAGGGAAGTAGGGGCGGACTGTGTCGGCGAATTTGTTTCTGCCACCAAGACCTATCCAGTCTATGTCGTGAACTACAAAGGCGAGGAAATTTGTCTGGCTCAGGCTCCTGTGGGTTCTGCCCCAGCAACTCAGTTTATGGATTGGTTGATTGGCTATGGTGTGGAGCAAATCATTTCCACTGGCACCTGTGGTGTGCTAACTGATATAGAGGAGAACGCCTTTCTAGTCCCGGTTCGGGCTTTACGAGATGAGGGTGCTAGTTACCACTATGTGGCACCTTCTCGTTATATGGAAATTCAGCCAGAGGCTATTGCTGCCATTGAGCGAGTTTTGGAAGCCAAAGGGATTCCCTATGAGGAAGTCATAACCTGGACGACAGATGGCTTTTACCGAGAAACGGCTGAAAAGGTAGCTTATCGCAAGGAGGAAGGCTGTGCTGTTGTGGAGATGGAGTGTGCTGCACTTGCGGCGGTAGCTCAACTGCGTGGCGTTCTTTGGGGAGAATTGTTGTTTACAGCGGACTCTCTAGCAGACTTGGACCAGTACGATAGTCGTGATTGGGGTTCAGAGGCTTTCGAAAAGGCCTTGGAACTCTGCCTTGAGATAGTCTCTCAGATCTAGCTACTCTCCTTCTTTTTATGGTACAATGGATGTATGTTATTCAAATTATTTGTGAAAAAACTTGAAAGGGTCTTTGGCGGACTTTCGCCAGCTCGTCGGATTTTTTTAAGTTTCGCTGGAGTTATTTTTATAGGTTCTCTCCTTTTGAGTCTGCCTTTTGTCCAGGCAAGCGGTTCGCAGGCTACTTATTTTGACCATCTTTTTACGACGGTTTCTATGGTCTGTGTGACGGGACTTTTTACGCAACCGGTGGCTACTACCTATAATGTTTGGGGCCAGTTGATTTGTATGCTCTTGATACAGATTGGTGGTCTGGGGCTCATGACCTTTATCGGAGTCTTTTATATTCAGGGGAAGCAAAAGCTCAGTCTTCGCAGTCGTGAAACCATTCAGGAGAGCTTTAGTTACGGGGAGACTCGGTCGCTGAAGGCCTTTATGCGCTCTATCTTTTTGACGACTTTTCTGGTGGAGGGCTTGGGTGCCTTTCTACTAAGTTTCCGTTTTATTCCTGAGTTCGGCTGGGGACGGGGCATTTTCACCTCTATCTTTTTAGCCATTTCAGCCTTTTGTAATGCTGGTTTTGATAATTTCGGCAGTAGCAGTTTAGTGGCTTTTCAGACGGATCCCTTGATCAATCTGGTCATTGCTGGCTTGATTATCACAGGTGGTCTGGGTTTTATGGTCTGGTTTGACTTGGCAACCCAGCTAGGAAAGAAGAAAAAACGTCGTCTGCGTTTCCACACCAAGCTGGTTCTCTTCTTGACCGCAGGGATTTTGCTGTTTGGGACAGTATCCACACTCTTTACGGAGTGGCACAATCCTGGAACGATTGGCAATCTCAGTGTTCCAGAGAAAGTGCTGGTTAGCTTTTTCCAAACCGTCAGCATGAGAACAGCTGGCTTTGCTTCTATTGACTACACTCAAGCTCGGCCTGTGACCTTGTTTATCTATATCCTACAGATGTTTCTGGGTGGAGCGCCTGGAGGGACGGCTGGGGGGCTCAAGATTACGACTTTCTTTGTCTTGTTGGTCTTTGCGCGTAGTGAATTGCTGGGCTTGCCTCATGCCAATGTTGCGCAGAGAACCATTGAGGCTCGAACAGTCCAAAAATCCTTTAGTGTCTTCATTATCTTTTTGATGACCTTCTTGTTGGGCTTGATGTTGTTGGGAATTACGGCAGAAGGAACACCGCGCTTTATCTACCTCATGTTTGAGACCATTTCAGCCCTTGCGACAGTTGGGGTGACGGCAAATCTGACACCAGAATTGGGCAAGCTAGCTCTTAGCATTGTCATGGTGCTCATGTTTATCGGCCGTATCGGTCCCTTGACCTTGCTGGTCAGTCTAGCGGACTACCAGCCTGATAAGAAAGATTTGATTCAGTATATGAAAGCAGATATTAGTATTGGATAAGAAAGGAAGAATGATGTCAGATCGTACGATTGGAATTTTAGGCTTGGGGATTTTTGGGAGTAGTGTCCTGACGGCCCTTGCCAAGCAAGATATGAATATCATTGCCATTGATGACCACGCAGAGCACATCAATCAATTTGAGCCTGTTTTGGCGCGTGGAGTTGTTGGCGATATCACAGATGAGGAACTCCTCAGAACTGCAGGAATTGATACCTGTGATACGGTTGTAGTGGCAACAGGGGAAAATCTAGAGTCGAGTGTGCTTGCAGTCATGCATTGTAAGAGTCTAGGGGTACCAAGGGTTATTGCCAAGGTCAAAAGCCAGACAGCTAAGAAGGTGCTAGAAAAAATCGGTGCTGACTCGGTGATTTCACCTGAGTATGAAATGGGGCAGTCTCTAGCGCAGACCATTCTCTTTCATAACAATGTTGATGTCTTTCAGCTGGATAAAAATGTGTCTATCGTGGAGATGAAGATTCCGAGTGTTTGGGCAGGTCAAAGCCTGAGCCAGCTGGATCTACGTGGCAAATACAACCTCAATGTCCTAGGATTTCGTGAACAAGAAAATTCACCGCTAGATGTCCAGTTTGGTCCCAATGATCTCTTGAGGGCAGATGCCTATATCTTGGCGGTCATTAACAACCAATATCTAGATGATTTGGCAGAGTTAAATTCCTAAGGAGGGAAATTCCCTCTTTTTTAATGTTCAAGATAGGAAATAGAGAGACCTGTATTCCAATTGAGACTAGAACCTCTTGCATTCTAGTAAAAGTCCTTCAAAAACTGGACTTTATGGTAAAATAGAAAGAAGTGACAAGAGAGTAAGAAAAAATCAGTCCCCTAAAGGAGTAGATTATGAAGTTATTGTCTATCGCCA
>CAURCY010000014.1:0-23918 GCA_963523355.1 uncultured Streptococcus sp. | reverse complement strand
AAAAACTTTATGTGGACAGTGTCAAACAGCATGATGTGACCTTTGGAATCGGACCTGCAGGGACAGGGAAGACCTTTCTTGCAGTGACCTTGGCAGTGACTGCCCTTAAACGTGGGCAAGTCAAACGGATTATCCTAACTCGTCCAGCAGTGGAAGCTGGCGAGAGTCTAGGATTTCTTCCGGGTGATCTTAAGGAGAAGGTAGATCCTTACCTTCGACCTGTTTATGATGCCTTGTATCAGATTCTGGGCAAAGACCAAACAACTCGTCTCATGGAACGTGAAATTATCGAGATTGCACCTCTTGCCTACATGCGTGGACGAACCTTGGATGATGCCTTTGTCATTCTTGATGAGGCGCAAAATACGACTATCATGCAGATGAAGATGTTTTTGACTCGTTTAGGCTTTAATTCTAAGATGATTGTCAATGGAGATATCAGTCAGATTGATCTTCCGCGTAACGTCAAGTCCGGTTTGATTGATGCCCAAGAAAAGCTCAAGAACATTCACCAGATTGACTTTGTTCATTTTTCAGCCAAGGATGTGGTTCGCCATCCAGTTGTCGCTCAGATTATCCGAGCTTATGAACCAGCTCCAGTTAAAAATGAAGAGCGTGAAGAAGTCCAAGAAGAAACAGAATAGCAAAAAAGAGCAGTTCAGGTGGAATTGCTCTTTCTTTTATCTGATAATTAGATTTTTATACTAGTTCATCAATTGGAGTATGTTTTTTATCGAGTCCTTGAGCAACTGGTAGGCTAGTTAAGTAACCTTGATAAGTGGTCACACCTTGACGCAAGCCCTCATCTTCAGCAATTGCTTGTGCGAATCCTTTGCCAGCCAAAGCTTCGATATAAGGAAGAGTGACATTGGTTAGGGCGATGGTTGAAGTGCGAGCAACCGCACCAGGAATATTAGCAACGGCATAGTGGAGAACACCGTGTTTTTCATAAACAGGCTCATCGTGCGTGGTCACACGGTCAGCCGTTTCGATAACGCCACCTTGGTCAACGGCAACGTCCACAATGACAGAGCCTGGACGCATTTGCTTGACCATCTCATCTGTCACCAATTTTGGTGCTTTGGCACCTGGGATGAGAACCGCTCCGATCACCACATCCGCATCTCTCACACTGGCTTCGATGTTGAGCGAATTGGACATAAGGGTTTGAATTTGATGACCAAAGACCTCCTCTAAAACGGAGAGACGTTTAGCACTAATATCAAGGATGGTCACTTGCGCTCCCAATCCTAAAGCGATGCGGGCAGCATGGGTCCCTACGACACCGCCACCGATGATGGTTACTTTCCCTTTAGGTACACCCGGTACACCACCCAGTAGAACGCCAGAACCTCCTGCTTGCTTAGTTAGGAAATGAGCACCGATTTGGACTGCCATACGGCCTGCAACCTCACTCATAGGTACGAGGAGTGGTAACTGACCTTGGGAATCACGGACAGTTTCATAGGCAATCCCTGTTGTTTTTGCTACTAGCATAGCATCTGCTAATTCAGGCGCTGCGGCCATGTGTAAGTAGGTAAAGAGAAGCAGGTCGTCACGCAAGTACCCATATTCAGAAGCTAATGGTTCTTTTACTTTCACGACTAACTCTGCGGCCCAAGCTTCACTAGCAGTAGCGACAATCTCAGCTCCTTGCTTTTGATAGTCAGCATCAGTAAAGCCAGAACCGAGACCAGCATTTGTTTCGATAAGGACGCGATGACCACGACCGACTAAGCTGTGGACACCAGCAGGTGTGAGGGCGACACGGTTTTCATTATTCTTAATTTCTTTTGGAATTCCGATTAACATAGAGAAAAACTCCCTTTCTATTGACGGGCTGTAAATGATTTATCACAATTATCTATAAAATAAGGTGATGATTTTATTCTATATGAAACCGCTTTAAAAAGCAAGAAAAATTTGTTATCACTTCTTTTTTATGCTAGACTGGTAGAAAATATTTTTAAATGGAGGAGAAGTATGGAATCAATCTTTTTAAAACTAGCTCAGTATCTAATAGTGGAAACAGAGCGTTTATTGCTTAGACCTGTAACCTTGGATGATGCGGAAGAAATGTTTGAGTATGCCTCGGACAGAGAAAATACGCGTTACACTTTTCCAACAAATCAAAGCTTAGAAGAAACCAAGAACAACATCGCTCAGTTTTACTTGGCTAGTCCCTTGGGACGGTGGGGAATCGAACTAAAAAGCACTGGCCAGTTTATTGGAACCATTGACTTGCACAAGATTGACCACATTCTCAAAAAAGCAGCTATTGGCTACATTATCAATAAAAAGTATTGGAATCAAGGATTGACGACAGAAGCCAATCGTGCCGTGATTGAGCTGGCTTTTGAGAAGATTGGAATGAACAAGTTGACCGCCCTTCATGACAAAGACAATCCCGCATCAGGAAAGGTCATGGAGAAATCAGGTATGCGCTTTTCCCACGAAGAACCCTATGCCAGAATGGATAATAAAGAACCAGGTCGAATTATCACAAGGGTTCATTATGTCTTGACTAAGGAAGACTATTTTGCAAATAAGTAAGCAGTTGAAAATATTTTTCAGCTGTTTTTTCTTCCTCTTACGAATAATCTAAGAGAGGAGAAAATATGGAAGCAATTATCGAGAAAATCAAAGAGTATAAAATCATTGTCATCTGTGCTGGTTTGGGTTTGGCCTTGGGCGGATTTTTCTTGCTAAAACCATCTACACAAAAATCCGTCACAGAAACAAATTTACAGGCTGAAGTTGCAGCTGTTTCAAAGGATTCATCGTCTGAAAAAGAAGTCAAGAAGGAAGAAAAGGACGAATCTCTTGAACAAGATTTGATTACGGTAGATGTCAAAGGTGCTGTTAAATCGCCAGGGATTTATGATTTGCCAGTAGGTAGTCGGGTTCATGATGCCGTTCAGAAAGCTGGTGGATTGACAGAGGATGCAGATAGTAAGTCGCTCAATCTCGCTCAGAAAGTCAGTGACGAGGCTCTTGTCTATGTTCCAACTAAGGGAGAAGAAGCGGCTAGTCAGCAGACTGCCTCTGGAACGCCTCCTTCGACAAGTAAAGATAAGAAGGTCAACCTAAATAAAGCTAGTCTGGAAGAACTCAAGAAGGTCAAAGGCTTGGGAGGAAAACGAGCCCAGGATATTATCGATCATCGTGAGACAAATGGCAAATTCAAGTCAGTAGATGAATTAAAGAAGGTCTCTGGTATTGGCGCTAAGACCATAGAAAAGTTAAAAGACTATGTCACAGTGGATTAAGAATTTCCCTATCCCCCTAATCTATCTGAGCTTTTTATTACTCTGGCTTTACTACGCCATTTTTGGAGCGTCCTATCTCGCACTGCTAGGCTTTGTTTTTCTGCTAGTTTGTCTCTTTATTCAATTTCCTTGGAAATCAGCAGGCAGAGTTCTAGTGATTTGTGGAATCTTTGGTTTCTGGTTTCTGTTTCAAAATTGGCAACAGAGTCAAGCGAGTCAAAATTTGGCGGATTCTGTTGAAAGGGTACGGATTTTGCCTGATACTATTAAGGTTAATGGTGACAGTCTATCCTTTCGTGGCAAGTCTGATGGAAGTATTTTTCAAGTTTATTATAAACTCCAGACAGAGGAGGAGAAAGAGCAATTTCAAACCTTGACAGACCTTTATAATATAGAACTAGAAGGGAAGCTTTCGGAGCCAGAAGGGCAGAGAAATTTTGGTGGCTTTGACTACCAAGCTTATCTGAAGACTCAGGGAATTTACCAGACTCTCAATATCAAAAAAATCCAGTCACTTCAAAAGGTTGGCAGTTGGGATATAGGTGAAAACCTGTCCAGTTTACGTCGAAAGGCTGTAGTTTGGATTAAGACGCATTTTCCAGATCCTATGCGCAATTACATGACGGGGCTTCTATTAGGACATCTGGATACAGACTTTGAGGAGATGAATGAGCTTTATTCTAGTCTAGGAATTATCCACCTATTTGCCTTGTCGGGCATGCAGGTAGGCTTTTTCATGGATGGATTTAAGAAACTTCTCTTGCGATTGGGCTTGACCCAAGAAAAGTTGGAATGGCTGACCTATCCCTTTTCCCTTATCTATGCAGGTCTGACAGGATTTTCAGCTTCGGTCATTCGCAGTCTCTTGCAAAAGTTACTGGCTCAACATGGTGTTAAGGGCTTGGATAATTTTGCCTTGACGGTTCTTGTCCTCTTTATTATCATGCCAAACTTTTTCCTGACAGCAGGAGGAGTCTTATCCTGCGCTTATGCTTTTATCTTGACCATGACCAGCAAAGAAGGGGATGGGCTAAAGGCTATTGCCAGAGAAAGTCTGGTTATTTCTTTGGGAATATTGCCCATTCTATCCTTCTATTTTGCGGAATTTCAACCTTGGTCCATCCTTTTGACCTTTGTCTTTTCCTTTCTATTTGACTTGGTCTTCTTACCGCTCTTGTCTATCTTATTTGCCCTTTCCTTTCTCTATCCAGTCATTCAGCTTAATTTTATTTTTGAATGGTTAGAGGGCATTATTCGCCTGGTATCGCAGGTGGCAAGTAGGCCTCTAGTCTTTGGACAACCCAATGCATGGCTTTTAATTTTATTGTTAATTTCCTTGGCTTTAGTTTATGATTTGAGGAAAAACATTAAAAGGCTAACGGTATTGAGCTTATTGATTACAGGGCTCTTTCTCCTGAACAAGTATCCACTGGAAAATGAAATTACCATGCTGGATGTGGGGCAAGGCGAAAGTATTTTCCTACGGGATGTAACTGGTAAAACCATTCTCATAGATGTAGGTGGCAAGGCAGAATCTGATAAGAAAATTGAAAAATGGCAAGAAAAGGCGACAACCAGCAATGCCCAGCGAACCTTGATACCCTATCTCAAAAATAGAGGAGTAGCCAAGATTGACCAGCTGATTTTGACAAATACGAACAAGGAACATGTTGGAGATTTGTTGGAGGTGACCAATGCTTTCCATGTAGGTGAAATTTTAGTGTCCAAAGGCAGTTTGAAACAGAAGGAATTTGTGGCAGAACTACAGGCTACTAAAACCAAGGTGCGTAGTGTGGCAGAAGGGGAAAATGTGCTAATTTTCGGAAGTCAGTTAGAAGTCCTATCTCCAAGGAAAATTGGAGATGGAGATCATGAAGATTCCCTGGTTTTGTATGGAAAGCTCTTGGATAAAAACTTTCTTTTCACAGGAAATTTGGAGGAGAAAGGAGAGAAGGACATGCTGAAGCAATATCCTGACCTAGAAGTGGATGTTTTGAAAGCTAGCCAACATGGCTCTAAAAAATCATTAAGTTCAGCCTTTCTAGAAAAACTCAAACCAGAGTTCACTCTCATTTCAGTTGGAAAGAATAATCGAACGAAACTCCCCCATCAGGAAACTTTGATACGACTGGAAACTATCAATAGCAAAGTTTACCGAACTGACCAGCAAGGAGCTATACGCTTTAAGGGGTGGAATAGTTGGAAAATCGAAACGGTTGGTTAATGAGCAGAAACTTTTCAAAAAAATAACTTTTTATCTTGACAAGAGCTAGAAAACTTGGTATCATATAAAAGTTGAGAAAAGCAGAAGTGAGAGCTTCTCGCCTTGTGACATTAAGTTGCCTGGCCCTACGGATGAAAAGTTTCTAAGAAACGCTATCATAACGTGCGGGCTTGTATAATTACGAGTCCGCTATTGTTTTTCTCTAATAATAAAAAAGAGGTGAAAACCATAGCAAAGCAAGACTTATTCATCAATGATGAAATTCGTGTACGTGAAGTTCGCTTGATCGGTCTTGAGGGAGAACAGCTAGGCATCAAGCCACTCAGTGAAGCGCAAGCTTTGGCTGATAACGCTAATGTTGACCTAGTATTGATTCAACCCCAAGCAAAACCGCCTGTTGCTAAAATTATGGACTACGGTAAGTTCAAATTTGAGTACCAGAAAAAGCAAAAAGAACAACGTAAAAAACAAAGTGTTGTTACTGTGAAAGAAGTTCGTCTGAGTCCAACGATTGACAAGGGTGACTTTGATACAAAACTTCGCAATGCACGCAAGTTCCTTGAAAAAGGAAATAAAGTTAAGGTATCTATTCGCTTTAAAGGGCGTATGATTACCCATAAAGAGATTGGTGCAAAAGTTTTAGCCGAGTTTGCTGAAGCAACACAAGATATTGCAATCATCGAACAACGTGCTAAGATGGATGGACGCCAAATGTTCATGCAGTTGGCGCCAGCAACTGACAAAAAATAATTGTCAGAAAGTTAAATAAAGGAGAAAAAATCATGCCAAAACAAAAAACACACCGCGCATCAGCTAAACGTTTCAAACGTACAGGTTCTGGTGGACTTAAACGTTTCCGTGCTTACACTTCTCACCGTTTCCACGGAAAAACTAAGAAACAACGTCGTCATCTTCGTAAAGCATCTATGGTGCATTCAGGAGATTACAAACGTATCAAAGCAATGCTTACTCGCTTGAAATAATAGCTTGACTGTAAGTAAACAATTCTAGGAAATATTTGGAGGAAATAAAACATGGCACGTGTTAAAGGTGGCGTTGTATCACGCAAACGTCGTAAACGTATTCTTAAATTAGCAAAAGGTTACTATGGAGCTAAACACATCTTGTTCCGTACTGCAAAAGAACAAGTAATGAACTCTTACTACTATGCATACCGTGACCGTCGTCAGAAAAAACGTGACTTCCGTAAATTGTGGATCACTCGTATCAATGCGGCAGCTCGTATGAACGGACTTTCATACTCACAATTGATGCATGGTTTGAAATTGGCTGAAATCGAAGTTAACCGTAAAATGCTTGCTGACTTGGCTGTTAACGATGCAGCAGCTTTCACAGCTCTTGCAGATGCAGCTAAAGCAAAACTTGGTAAATAATAACAGATAAGACTGGAACAGGATTGTCCCAGTCTTTTTAAAAATAAAGGAGAAAAATATGGCTTCAAAAATGCTACATACTTGCTTGCGAGTAGAAAATCTTGAAAAATCAATCGCATTTTATCAAGATGCTTTTGGATTTAAAGAATTGCGTCGCAGAGATTTTCCAGACCATGCCTTCACGATTGTCTATCTAGGTCTTGAGGGTGATGACTATGAGTTGGAGTTGACTTATAACTACGATCATGGTCCTTATGTGGTTGGAGATGGATTTGCCCATATCGCCCTAAGTACACCTGATCTTGAGGCGCTTCATCAAGAGCACAGTGCCAAAGGTTATGAAGTTACTGAGCCAAATGGCCTACCAGGAACTGCGCCTAACTATTACTTTGTCAAAGACCCTGATGGCTACAAGGTCGAAGTCATTCGTGAAAAATAATCTCGTGAGGTCAAGTAGAATGTTCGTTTTCTACTTGACTTTTTTTAGCTGAAAGAGTATACTAGTAAAAATTTAACCTTTAAGGGGAGTCCAGAGAGACTCACAAGGTGTCAGATAAAAGAATAGTACAATTTTCTAGAGGAGACTTTTTGAGTGTGCTCTCTTCTGTTGTACGATTTTAACTGAGGCCTTGCAATCGCAAGGTCTTTTCTTTATCTGGTCCCCTTAAAATTTAAGGAGGAAAAGTCATGAATCCCACATGTAAGAAACGTTTGGGTGCAATTCGTTTGGAAACCATGAAGGTGGTTGCACAGGAGGAAATCGCGCCAGCAATCTTTGAATTAGTCCTAGAAGGGGAAATGGTTGAAGCTATGCGAGCAGGCCAATTCCTTCATCTGCGTGTGCCTGATGATGCCCATCTTTTGCGTCGTCCTATTTCAATTTCGTCTATTGATAAGGCAAATAAGCAGTGTCATCTTATTTATCGGATTGAGGGAACTGGGACAGCTATTTTTTCAACCTTAAGTCAGGGAGATACTCTTGATGTGATGGGTCCTCAGGGAAATGGTTTTGACTTGTCTGACCTAGATGAGCAGAGCCAGGTTCTCTTAGTTGGAGGTGGGATTGGTGTACCTCCTTTGCTTGAGGTGGCCAAGGAATTACATGCGCGTGGTGTGAAAGTAGTGACAGTCCTTGGTTTTGCTAACAAGGATGCTGTTATCCTTGAAAAGGAATTGGCCCAATATGGTCAGGTTTTTGTAACGACAGATGATGGTTCATATGGCATTAAAGGAAATGTGTCTGTTGTCATCAATGACTTAGACAGTCAGTTTGATGCTGTTTATTCATGTGGGGCGCCTGGCATGATGAAGTATATCAATCAAAACTTTTATGACCACCCAAGAGCCTATCTATCTCTGGAATCTCGTATGGCTTGTGGGATGGGGGCTTGCTATGCCTGTGTCCTAAAAGTGCCAGAAAGCGAGACGGTCAGCCAACGCGTCTGTGAAGATGGTCCTGTTTTCCGAACAGGAACTGTTGTATTATAAGGAGAAAATCATGACTACAAATCGTTTACAAGTTTCTCTACCTGGTTTGGATTTGAAAAATCCGATCATTCCAGCATCAGGCTGTTTTGGTTTTGGACAAGAGTATGTCAAGTACTATGATTTAGACCTTTTAGGTTCTATTATGATCAAGGCAACGACCCTTGAACCACGCTTTGGCAATCCAACTCCAAGGGTGGCAGAAACACCTGCTGGTATGCTCAATGCAATCGGTTTGCAAAATCCGGGTTTAGAAGCTGTTTTAGCTGAAAAGTTACCTTGGCTAGAAAGAGAGTATCCAAATCTTCCTATTATCGCCAATGTAGCTGGTTTTTCAAAACAAGAGTATGCGGCTGTTTCTCATGGTATTTCCAAGGCAGCTAATGTGAAGGCTATTGAGCTCAATATTTCTTGTCCCAATGTTGACCACTGTAATCACGGACTTTTGATTGGTCAAGATCCAGATTTAGCTTATGATGTGGTGAAAGCAGCTGTCGAAGCCTCAGATGTGCCAGTTTATGTCAAATTAACCCCTAGTGTGACCGATATCGTTACTGTCGCAAAAGCTGCAGAAGATGCGGGGGCAAGTGGCTTAACCATGATCAATACTCTGGTTGGAATGCGTTTTGACCTCAAAACCAGAAAACCAATCTTGGCCAATGGAACAGGTGGAATGTCTGGTCCAGCAGTCTTTCCAGTAGCCCTCAAACTCATCCGCCAAGTTGCTCAAACAACAGACCTGCCCATCATTGGAATGGGGGGAGTAGATTCGGCTGAAGCTGCCCTAGAAATGTATCTGGCTGGTGCATCTGCTATCGGAGTTGGAACAGCCAACTTTACCAATCCATATGCCTGTCCTGATATTATCGAAAATTTACCAAAAGTCATGGACAAATACGGCATTAGTAGTCTAGAAAATCTCAGCAAGGAAGTAAAAGAGTCTCTGAGATAAACTGCAATCAATCTGTTCTTGATTTTTCATCAGTTTGTAATATTGATTATAGAGAATTTTGATACAATAAAATGGAAAGAACAGAGGAAGAAAGTTTATGAAGAAATTGAGATTTATTTTTTTAGCCCTGCTATTTTTCTTAGCCAGACCAGAAGGAGCACTGGCTAGCGATGGTACTTGGCAAGGAAAACAATACCTGAAATCAGATGGCAGTCAAGCAGCTAATGAGTGGATTTTTGATGCTCACTATCAATCTTGGTTTTATATAAAAGAAGATGCCAACTATGCTGAAAATGAATGGCTAAAACAAGGTGACGACTATTTTTACCTCAAATCTGGTGGCTATATGGCCAAGTCAGAATGGATAGAAGACAAGGGAGTCCTCTATTATCTTGACCAAGATGGAAAGATGAAAAGAAATGCTTGGCTAGGAGCTTCCTATGTCGGTGCTACAGGTGCCAAGGTAATAGAAGACTGGGTCTATGATTCTCAATATGATGCTTGGTTTTATATCAAAGCAGATGGACAACACGCAGAGAAAGAATGGCTTCAAATCAAAGGTAAGGACTATTATTTCAAATCCGGTGGTTATCTACTGACAAGTCAGTGGATTGAACAGGCTTATGTGAGTGCTAGTGGCGCTAAAGTACAGCAAGGTTGGCTTTTTGACAAACAATACCAATCTTGGTTTTACATCAAAGAAAATGGAAATCATGCTGATAAAGAATGGATTTTCGAAAATGGTCACTATTATTATCTAAAATCCGGTGGCTATATGGCAGCCAATGAATGGATTTGGGATAAGGAGTCATGGTTTTACCTTAAATCTGATGGCAAAATGGCTGATAAAGAATGGGTATACGATTCTAAAAATCAAGCCTGGTACTACTTCAAATCCGGTGGCTACATGGCAAAAAATGAGACTATTGATGGTCATCAGCTAGGAAGCGATGGAAAGTGGCATAAGGAATCCAAGACTAGCTCTGATTATTATCAGGTTCTTCCAGTTACTGCAAATATCTATAATGCAGATGGTGAAAAACTGTCCTATATATCGCAAGGTAGTGTTGTTTGGCTGGATAAGGATAGAAAAAGTGATGACAAGCGCCTGGCTATTACTATTTCTGGCTTGTCAGGCTATATGAAAACAGAAGATTTACAAGCACTAGATGCCAGCAAGGATTTTATCCCTTATTATGAGAGTGATGGACACCGTTTTTATCACTATGTGGCTCAGAATGCTAGTATCCCAGTAGCTGCTCATCTTTCTGATATGGAAGTAGGCAAGAAATATTATTCGGCAGATGGGTTGCATTTTGATGGTTTTAACCTTGAAAATCCCTTCCTTTTTAAAGATTTGACAGAGGCTACAAACTATAGTGCTGAAGATTTGGATAAGGTATTTAGTCTGTTAAATATTGACAATAGCCTCCTGGAAAATAAGGGAGCTACCTTTAAGGAAGCCGAAGAACATTACCATATCAATGCCCTCTATCTCCTTGCTCATAGTGCCTTAGAAAGCGACTGGGGACGTAGCAAGATTGCCAAAGATAAGAATAATTTCTTTGGAATTACAGCCTATGATACGACTCCTTACCTTTCTGCCAAGACATTTGATGATGTGGATAAGGGAATTTTAGGTGCAAGCAAGTGGATTAAGGAAAATTATATCGATAGGGGCAGAACTTTCCTTGGAAACAAGGCGTCTGGTATGAATGTTGAATATGCATCAGACCCTTATTGGGGTGAAAAAATTGCTAGTGTGATGATGAAAATCAATGAGAAACTAGGTGGCAAAGATTAGTCCTATAATTGGATATGATTTGAGTGAGTATAAGTTAAAAATCCTGATTTCAAGTAAAATCAGGATTTTTTCATGGATGCAATTTTTTCTGGGTCTGGTGTGACACGGAGGGTCTTTTGTCCTGTGTAAGTGACAAAGCCTGGTTTTCCACCAGTTGGTTTATTGAGTTTCTTGACTTCAATCATATCTACCTGCACCAGATTTGACAGGCGTCCTTGAGAGAAGTAGGCGGCCAGCTCTGCTGCGTCTGTCTTGACTTCATCAGATGGGTCAAGATTGCCTGAGATGACAACGTGGCTTCCAGGAATGTCCTTGGCATGGAACCAAAGTTCCTCCTTGCGGGCCATTTTAAAGGTCAATTCCTCATTTTGCAGGTTATTGCGTCCGACATAGATGATGGTTTTGCCATCGCTTGCTAGATATTGTTCTGGTTTTTTACGTTTCTGAATTTTTTCTCGCTGTCTTCTGCGGATAAAACCTGTTTGAATCAATTCTTCACGGATTTCAGCGATTTCTTCCAGTCCAGCTTGGTTGAGGACGGTTTCTACACTTTCCAGATAGAGAATGGTTGCCTTGGTTTCCTCAATCAGATCAGTCAAGTATTTGACAGCTTCTTTGAGTTTCTGATACCGTTTAAAATAGCGTTGGGCATTCTGGTTGGGAGTCAGGGCCTTATCAAGCGCAATCGTGATAGGTTGGTTGGTATAGTAGTTGTCTAGGATAACCTGGTCTTGGTCGTTAGGCACTTGGTGGAGGAAGGTTGTCAGCAATTCTCCTTTTTGACGAAATTCTTCAGCGTTGTCTGTCGCCAGTAACTCTTTTTCTTGTTTTTTAAGCTTATGACGATTTTTTTGAAGTTCATTTTCAACACGGCGAATGAGTTCACTGGCTTGCTGTTTGACGCGGTCGCGCTCAGCCTTATCCTTATAGTAGGTGTCCAGCAAATCAGAAAGACTGGCAAAAGGCTCTCCCACCTGATTTGCAAAAGGAACTGGACTGAAGGAAGTCTCAGTCAAGCATGGCTTGGTTTCTTGATTGAAAAAGTTTCGGAAAGTGGAAAGTTTTTCACTAACCAGTATCCTTTCCAATTCATTTGCCGTATCGCGTCCCAGACCTTGAAAGAGGCTTTGAAGATTTTTAGCTGTCGTTTCCTGTGTTTGCAGGATTTCAAAGAGTTTCTCGTCCTTGATTGTAAAAGGATTGAGAGATTCCGTACTTGGCGGAGCGATATAGGTAGATCCAGGAAGCATGGTACGGTAGCTATTTTGTGAAAAGCCGACGTGTTTAATGACTTCGAGGATTTTATGGCTACTTTTATCAACCAGTAGAATATTACTGTGTTTCCCCATAATTTCGATAATCAAGGTAGCCTGGATATGGTCTCCAATCTCGTTTTTATTGGAAACTGTCATTTCCACAATACGGTCATTTTCCACTTGCTCAATCGACTCAATCAGGGCACCCTGCAAATATTTTCTCAAAACCATGATAAAGGTGGAAGGTTGGGCTGGATTTTCAAAAGTCGTTTGGGTCAGCTGAATGCGTCCAAAAACTGGATGGGCAGAAAGGAGCAGGCGATGGCTTTGGCGATTGCTGCGGATTTGCAAGACCAACTCTTGTTCAAAAGGTTGATTGATTTTCTGGATGCGACCGTTCACTAACTCTCTTCGCAATTCCTCAACCATGTGGTGTAAAAAAAATCCGTCAAATGACATCGTTCTCTCCTTGTGATTGTATTCCATAGTATTATATCAAAAAGGTAGAATAAAATCATGGAAATGTGGTATAATAAAGCCAAGTAAAGAGAAACGAGAAGCACATGTATATTGAAATGGTAGATGAAACTGGTCAAGTTTCAAAAGAAATGTTGCAACAAACCCAAGAAATTTTGGAATTTGCAGCCCAAAAATTAGGAAAAGAAGACAAGGAGATGGCAGTTACCTTTGTGACCAATGAGCGTAGTCATGAACTCAATCTGGAGTACCGTGACACAGACCGTCCGACAGATGTTATCAGCCTTGAATACAAGCCAGAGTTGGAAATTGCCTTTGACGAAGAGGATTTGCTTGAAAATCCGGAATTGGCAGAGATGATGTCTGAGTTTGATGCCTATATTGGGGAATTGTTCATCTCTATTGATAAGGCTCATGAGCAGGCTGAGGAATATGGCCACAGCTTTGAGCGTGAGATGGGTTTCTTGGCAGTACACGGCTTTTTACATATCAACGGCTATGATCACTACACTCCAGAAGAAGAAGCGGAGATGTTCGGTTTACAAGAAGAAATTTTGACAGCCTATGGACTCACAAGACAATAAACGAAAATGGAAAAATCGTGACCTGATATCCAGTTTAGAATTTGCCATTACAGGAATTTTTACTGCTATCAAGGAAGAACGCAATATGCGAAAACATGCAGTGACGGCTCTAGTGGTCATTCTTGCAGGTTTTGTTTTTCAGGTGTCACGAATCGAATGGCTCTTTCTCCTATTGAGCATTTTCTTGGTAGTAGCTTTTGAAATTATTAACTCTGCTATTGAAAATGTGGTGGATTTGGCCAGTCACTATCACTTTTCCATGCTGGCTAAAAATGCCAAGGATATGGCGGCTGGTGCGGTATTAGTGGTCTCTCTTTTCGCAGCCTTAACAGGCGCATTGATTTTTCTCCCACGAATCTGGGATTTAATATTTTAAACAGTAAGAGGAAATTATGACTTTTAAATCAGGCTTTGTAGCCATTTTAGGACGTCCCAATGTTGGGAAGTCAACTTTTTTGAATCACGTTATGGGGCAAAAAATCGCCATCATGAGTGACAAGGCGCAGACAACGCGCAACAAAATCATGGGAATTTACACGACCGATAAGGAGCAAATTGTCTTTATCGACACACCAGGGATTCACAAGCCTAAAACGGCTCTTGGAGATT
The DNA here is from genome assembly GCA_963523355.1 of uncultured Streptococcus sp. Classification (GTDB taxonomy): domain Bacteria; phylum Bacillota; class Bacilli; order Lactobacillales; family Streptococcaceae; genus Streptococcus. The sequence goes on along the minus strand of CAURCY010000014.1, from coordinate 9,864 downwards.
TCATGGTCGAATCTGCCTATAGTACCCTTCGTGAAGTGGATACTGTTCTTTTCATGGTGCCCGCTGATGAAGCGCGTGGTAAGGGGGACGACATGATTATTGAGCGTCTTAAGGCTGCCAAGGTCCCTGTGATTCTGGTGGTGAATAAGATTGATAAGGTCCACCCAGACCAGCTTTTGTCTCAGATTGATGATTTCCGTAATCAGATGGACTTCAAGGAAATTGTTCCAATCTCAGCCCTTCAGGGAAATAACGTGTCTCGTCTAGTTGATATTTTGAGTGAGAATCTGGACGAAGGTTTCCAATATTTCCCGTCTGATCAAATCACAGACCATCCAGAACGATTCTTGGTTTCAGAAATGGTTCGCGAGAAAGTCTTGCACCTAACTCGTGAAGAGATTCCGCATTCTGTTGCAGTAGTAGTGGATTCTATGAAACGAGATGAAGAGACAGACAAGGTTCATATCCGTGCAACCATCATGGTCGAGCGCGATAGCCAAAAAGGGATTATCATCGGTAAAGGTGGCGCTATGCTTAAGAAAATTGGTAGCATGGCCCGTCGTGATATCGAACTCATGCTAGGAGACAAGGTCTTCCTAGAAACCTGGGTCAAGGTCAAGAAAAACTGGCGCGATAAAAAGCTAGATTTGGCTGACTTTGGCTATAATGAAAAAGAATACTAAGTAGAGGTGGGCTCATGCCTGCTTCTTGTTTTTACAGAAGGAGGACTTATGCCTGAATTACCTGAGGTTGAAACCGTTCGACGTGGTTTGGAAAAATTGATTTTGGGAAAGAAGATTTCGAGTGTAGAAATTCGCTATCCCAAGATGATTAAGACGGATTTGGACGAGTTTCGAAAGGAAGTGCCTGGTCAAGTTGTTGAGTCAATGGGACGTCGTGGTAAATATTTACTTTTCTACCTGACAGACAAGGTCTTGATTTCCCATTTGCGGATGGAGGGCAAGTATTTTTACTATCCAGACAAAGTACCTGAACGCAAGCATGCCCATGTTTTCTTTCAGTTTGAAGATGGTGGCACGCTTGTTTATGAGGATGTACGCAAGTTTGGTACTATGGAACTCTTGGCGCCTGACCTTTTGGAAGCCTACTTTATTTCTAAAAAACTAGGGCCTGAACCAAGCGAACAAGACTTTGATTTGCAGAACTTTCAAGCTGCCCTTGCCAAGTCCAAAAAGCCTATCAAATCCCATCTCCTAGACCAGACCTTGGTAGCTGGACTAGGCAATATCTATGTGGATGAGGTTCTCTGGCGAGCTCAGCTTCATCCAGCTAGACCTTCCCAGACTTTGACAGTAGCAGAAGCGACTGCCATTCATGACCAGACCATTGCTGTATTGGGACAGGCTGTTGAAAAAGGTGGTTCCACCATCCGAACTTATACCAATGCCTTTGGGGAAGATGGAACCATGCAGGATTTTCATCAAGTCTATGACAAGGCTGGTCAAGAATGTGTACGCTGTGGCACCATCATTGAGAAAATCCAACTAGGTGGACGAGGCACCCATTTTTGTCCTCAGTGCCAAAGGAGGAATTGATGGGAAAAATCATTGGAATCACTGGGGGAATTGCCTCTGGTAAGTCAACCGTGACAAATTTTCTAAGAAAGCAAGGCTTTCAAGTAGTGGATGCCGACGCAGTCGTCCACCAACTACAGAAACCTGGCGGTCGTCTGTTTAAGGCTCTAGTCCAGCACTTTGGGCAAGAAATCATCCTTGAAAATGGAGAACTCAATCGCCCTCTCCTAGCTAGTCTCATCTTTTCAAATCCTGATGAGCAAGAATGGTCTAGGATAACTCAAGGGGAGATTATTCGTGAAGAGTTGGCTGCCTTGAGAGACCAGTTGGTTCAGACAGAAGCTATCTTTTTCATGGATATCCCCTTGCTTTTTGAGCAGGACTACAGCGCTTGGTTTGATGAGACGTGGTTGGTATATGTGGACAGAGATGTCCAAGTTGAACGCTTAATGAAAAGGGATCAGTTATCCAAGGATGAAGCTGAGCCTCGTCTGGCAGCCCAGTGGCCTTTAGAGAAAAAGAAAGGTTTGGCTAGCCATGTTCTAGACAATAATGGAAATCAGAACCAGCTTCTTAATCAGGTGGTCTCCCTGCTTGAGGGAGGTAAGCAAGATGACAGAGATTAACTGGAAGGATAATCTGCGCATTGCCTGGTTTGGTAATTTTCTGACTGGAGCCAGTATTTCTTTGGTTGTGCCTTTTATGCCCATCTTTGTGGAAAATCTAGGTGTAGGGAGTGAGCAAGTTGCTTTTTATGCAGGCTTAGCTATTTCTGTCTCTGCCATTTCTGCGGCACTTTTCTCTCCTATCTGGGGCATCCTGGCTGACAAATACGGTCGAAAACCCATGATGATTCGGGCTGGGATGGCCATGACCATCACTATGGGAGGCTTGGCTTTTGTGCCAAATATTTATTGGTTAATCTTTCTTCGTTTATTAAACGGTGTATTTGCAGGTTTTGTTCCCAATGCAACGGCCTTGATAGCCAGTCAGGTTCCCAAGGAGAAATCAGGATCTGCTCTCGGGACTTTGTCTACTGGCGTAGTTGCAGGCACTCTAACTGGTCCCTTTATCGGTGGCTTTATTGCAGAATTATTTGGCATTCGTACTGTTTTCTTACTGGTTGGTAGTTTTCTATTCTTAGCTGCTGTTTTAACTATTTGCTTTATCAAGGAAGATTTTCAACCAGTAGCCAAGGAAAAGGCTATCCCAACAAAGGAATTATTTACATCAGTTAAATATCCCTATCTCTTGGTCAACCTCTTTCTGACCAGTTTTGTTATCCAATTTTCAGCCCAATCAATCGGCCCTATCTTAGCTCTGTATGTACGCGACTTAGGCCAGACAGAGAATCTTCTCTTTGTATCTGGTTTGATTGTATCCAGTATGGGCTTTTCCAGTATGATGAGTGCAGGAGTTATGGGCAAGCTAGGTGACAAGGTGGGCAATCATCGTCTCTTGGTTGTAGCCCAGTTTTATTCAGTCATCATCTATCTCCTCTGTGCCAATGCCTCTAGCCCCCTTCAACTAGGACTCTATCGTTTCCTCTTTGGCTTGGGAACCGGTGCCTTGATTCCTGGAGTTAATGCCCTTCTCAGCAAGATGACACCCAAAGCTGGTATTTCGAGGGTCTTTGCCTTCAATCAGGTATTCTTTTATCTGGGAGGTGTCGTTGGGCCTATGGCAGGTTCTGCAGTAGCAGGTCAATTTGGCTACCATGCTGTCTTTTATGCGACAAGCCTTTGTGTTGCCTTTAGTTGTCTCTTTAACCTGCTTCAATTTCGAACATTATTAAAAGTAAAGGAAATCTAGTGCGAGTAAAAATTAATCTCAAATGCTCCTCTTGTGGCAGTATCAATTACCTAACCAGTAAAAATTCAAAAACCCATCCAGACAAGATTGAGGTTTTAAAGTATTGTCCCAAGGAAAGAAAAGTAACCCTACATCTTGAATCTAAGTAGATTTTATGGTAAAATAATAGGGATTTTAAGGAGTTTGATATGTATAACCTATTATTAACCATTTTATTAGTATTATCTGTTGTGATTGTGATTGCGATTTTCATGCAACCAACTAAGAACCAATCCAGCAATGTATTTGATGCCAGCTCAGGTGATTTGTTTGAACGTAGTAAAGCGCGTGGTTTTGAAGCTGTGATGCAACGTTTGACAGGTATTTTAGTCTTTTTCTGGCTAGCCATTGCCTTAGCATTGACGGTATTATCAAGTAGATAAGAAAATAATGGGCAGGACTAGGTCTTTGCCTCTTTTTATTTTTAAAAGATATTTGAGAAGGTTTTACAGTAAAAGAAAATAAAAAATCTAGAAAGAAAATATGAAAGATAGAATAAAAGAATATTTACAAGACAAGGGAAAGATGACTGTCAATGACTTAGCTCAGGCTTTGGGAAAAGATGGATCCAAGGATTTTCGTGAGTTGATTAAAACCTTGTCCCTAATGGAAAGAAAGCACCAGATACGCTTTGAAGAAGATGGAACTTTGACTTTGGAAGTCAAGAAAAAACATGAGATTACTCTCAAGGGGATTTTTCATGCCCATAAAAATGGCTTTGGTTTTGTCAGCCTAGAAGGCGAGGAGGACGACCTTTTTGTAGGGAAAAATGATGTCAACTATGCTATTGATGGTGATACAGTTGAGGTCGTGGTTAAGAAAGTCGCTGACCGCAATAAGGGAACAGCAGCGGAAGCAAAAATTATCGATATCTTAGAACACAGTTTGACAACTGTTGTTGGCCAAATCGTTCTAGATCAGGAAAAGCCTAAGTATGCTGGCTACATCCGTTCGAAAAATCAGAAAATCAATCAACCGATCTATGTTAAGAAACCAACCCTTAAACTCGAGGGAACCGAAGTTCTCAAGGTCTTTATCGATAAATACCCAAGCAAAAAACATGATTTCTTTGTCGCGAGTGTTCTCGATGTGGTGGGACACTCAACGGATGTCGGAATTGATGTCCTTGAGGTTTTGGAATCAATGGACATTGTCTCAGAATTTCCAGAGGCTGTTGTTAAGGAAGCAGAAAGTGTGCCGGATGCTCCGTCTCAAAAGGATATGGAAGGTCGTCTGGATCTAAGAGATGAGATTACCTTTACCATTGATGGTGCTGACGCCAAGGACTTGGACGATGCGGTACATATCAAGGCCTTGAAAAATGGAAATCTGGAGCTTGGGGTTCACATCGCAGATGTTTCCTACTATGTGACCGAGGGTTCTGCCCTCGATAAGGAAGCTCTTAACCGTGCGACTTCTGTCTATGTGACAGACCGTGTGGTCCCAATGCTTCCAGAACGTTTGTCAAATGGTATCTGCTCTCTCAATCCACAAGTTGACCGTCTGACCCAGTCTGCTATTATGGAGATTGATAAACATGGTCGTGTGGTCAATTACACTATCACACAAACGGTTATCAAGACAAGCTTCCGTATGACCTATAGTGATGTCAATGATATCCTAGCTGGCGACGCGGAAAAGAGACAAGAGTATCAGAAAATTGTTCCTAGTATCGAACTTATGGCCAAGCTCCATGAAATTTTAGAAAACATGCGTGTGAAACGTGGAGCCCTCAATTTCGACACCAATGAAGCCAAGATTTTAGTGGATAAACAAGGTAAGCCTGTTGATATTGTTCTTCGTCAGCGTGGTGTTGCCGAGCGCATGATTGAGTCTTTCATGTTGATGGCCAATGAAACAGTTGCTGAGCATTTTAGTAAGCTGGATTTGCCTTTTATTTATCGAATCCACGAGGAGCCCAAGGCTGAAAAGGTTCAGAAGTTTATTGATTATGCTTCGAGCTTTGGCTTGCGCATTTATGGGACTGCCAGTGAGATTAGCCAGGAGGCCCTCCAAGACATCATGCGTGCTGTTGAGGGAGAGCCTTATGCGGATGTATTATCCATGATGCTTCTTCGTTCTATGCAGCAGGCTCGCTATTCGGAGCACAATCACGGGCATTATGGTCTAGCGGCTGATTATTACACTCACTTTACTAGTCCGATTCGTCGTTATCCAGACCTTCTTGTTCACCGTATGATTCGGGATTACGGCAGTTCTAAGGAAATAGCAGAGCATTTTGAGCAAGTGATTCCAGAGATTGCGACCCAGTCTTCCAACCGTGAGCGTCGTGCCATTGAGGCTGAGCGTGAAGTCGAAGCCATGAAAAAGGCTGAGTATATGGAAGAATACGTGGGTGAAGAGTACGATGCAGTTGTATCCAGCATTGTCAAATTTGGTCTCTTTGTTGAATTGCCAAACACGGTTGAAGGCTTGATTCACATCACTAATTTGCCTGAATTTTATCATTTCAATGAGCGGAATTTGACTCTTCGTGGGGAAAAATCGGGGACAACCTTCCGTGTAGGTCAGCAAATCCGTATCCGAGTTGAAAGAGCCGACAAGATGACTGGTGAAATTGACTTCTCTTACATCCCAAGTGAGTTTGATGTGATTGAAAAAGGCTTGAAACAGTCTAGTCGCAATGACAGAGGGCGTGGTTCAAGTCGTCGTTCAGATAAGAAGGAAGATAAGAGAAAATCAGGACGCTCAAATGATAAGCGCAAGCATTCACAAAAAGACAAGAAGAAAAAAGGAAAGAAACCTTTTTACAAGGAAGTAGCTAAGAAAGGAGCCAAGCATGGCAAAGGGCGAGGGAAAGGTCGTCGCACAAAATAAAAAGGCGCGCCACGACTATACAATCGTAGATACGCTAGAGGCAGGAATGGTCCTGACTGGAACTGAAATCAAGAGTGTACGAGCAGCTCGAATCAATCTCAAGGATGGCTTTGCCCAAGTAAAAAATGGAGAAGTTTGGTTGAGCAATGTTCATATCGCTCCTTACGAAGAGGGCAATATCTGGAACCAGGAACCAGAACGTCGTCGTAAACTCCTGCTCCATAAGAAACAAATCCAAAAATTAGAACAAGAGACTAAAGGGACAGGAATGACCCTGGTTCCCCTAAAAGTCTACATCAAAGATGGTTATGCTAAGCTCCTTTTAGGTTTAGCTAAAGGGAAGCATGACTATGATAAACGGGAGTCTATCAAACGTCGTGAGCAAAATCGCGACATCGCGCGTGTGATGAAAGCTGTTAATCAGCGATAAAAAGAGGAAATGAAAATGGAAAAACTAGTTGCCTATAAACGTATGCCCTTGTGGACTAAAGAAACCATGCCAGAGGCTGTTCAGCAGAAACACAATACCAAGGTTGGGACTTGGGGGAAAATTACTGTCTTGAAGGGAGCTCTCAAGTTTATTGAATTGACAGAAGATGGTGAGGTTTTAGCTGAGCACCTCTTTGAAGCAGGAGCCGACAATCCCATGGCACAACCTCAAGCTTGGCACCGAGTGGAGGCTGCTACAGACGATGTGGAATGGTATTTAGAATTTTATTGTAAACCTGAGGATTATTTCCTTAAAAAATACAATACCAATCCTGTTCATTCAGAGGTCCTAGAGGCAATGCGGACAGTAAAACCAGGGAAAGCTTTGGATTTGGGCTGTGGTCAGGGGCGTAATGCACTCTTTCTAGCCCAACAAGGTTTTGATGTGACAGCTGTGGATCAAAATGAACTGGCCCTTGAAATCTTGCAAAGCATTGTTGAGCAGGAAGACCTAGATATGCCTGTTGGTCTTTATGATATCAATTCAGCCAGTATTGGGCAAGCTTATGATTTCATCGTATCGACAGTTGTTTTGATGTTTTTGCAAGCAGACCGCATTCCTGCAATTATCAAAAATATGCAGGAGAAAACTACTGTTGGTGGCTACAATCTTATTGTTTGTGCCATGGACACGGAGGATTATCCTTGCTCAGTGAACTTCCCATTCACCTTTAAAGAAGGGGAATTGGCAGACTATTACAAGGATTGGGACTTGGTCAAGTACAATGAAAATCCAGGCCATTTACACCGTCGCGATGAAAATGGCAATCGTATTCAACTACGCTTTGCGACCATGCTAGCTAAAAAAATCAAATAAACATGAATGAAGGTTGGGGAAATATCCAACCTTTTTATAAATGTTGTGAAAATTTAATATTTCTGACAATGTAATTTTTATTTCAAGAATCGCTATAATTATAGAACAAAAGCACTTTTATGCGTATATATATATATATATACGCATAAAAATTATAATTGGTCAGAAAACATGAAAAAAGGTATATTGCATTATTAAAGTAATACTGTAATATAGTTTTGATACAAATATTTATTTTGGAGGAAATTTAGATGTTTCATAAAGGTAAACACGATCGTGAAAAGCAATTACGTTTTTCTATTCGTAAAGTCAGCTTTGGTGCAGCTAGTGTCGCAGTAGCTGCGTTTTTCATGTTTTTAGGAAATGGAGGAGTATATGCTGCAGAGCAAAGCGTGCCTTCAACTAATGGGGAGACTTTAGCACCGCAACCTAAAGAACTGAATGCCCAGAATGGTAACTATGAAGGTAATACAGTAGCCACTAGTCCTGCTGCAACAGTAGAGACAAATACTCAACCTTCAACAGTTGAAAATAGTCCCTCTCCAGAATCAGCACCCCAGAAGGTGGAGACTCTAGATAAGAAAGAATTAACAGATTTAATCAAAGAGATTGATGGCAAGTTTGCTAAAGGAACATATGCTACTAAGACAGAAGAAAGCGTTAATAATCTTAGAACTATCTTAGACGAATCAAGAACTGTTTTAAGCACTGCAACAACTCAAACTGAATTAACTGCAGCATATAGAAAGTTAATTACAGCGACATCAAAATTGCAAACAAAATCTGAAAAGAAAAAAGAACAACCATTAGATAATACAACTGATAAGTTAAGTGAAGGTAAAAAACTTACCAGCGCAGAGAAGACTTTGGAGTCTAATTCTATTGCAAACTCAGGTTCTAGAGATGAACGTAATGGGAAAGCGTTGGATACAAATAACCCATTCCGTACAGATTCAACTCCTAGCACTGTAACAAGCACAGATCCCCTAGCTACGAATGCAACAAATGTAGCTATTGTAAATGGTAATTTTAATGATACTAGCCAAGGAGCAGTACTTCCAACTGCAAAATCAGATCCTATTACTGTCAAGAACGATATAAGTAAATTAACAGGATGGAAACCTGTTAATTCAACAACAACAACAGTTCCTCTTATTTGGACTGCGAAAGCATCTCAATATGGAGATGCTTTTCCGGGTGACAGAGGTTCTGGAATAGGAGCTGTTTTAGCAGTATATCCAGGAAGAGAATCGTGGAGTGGCAGTCCAAAACCTGAATTTGGTCCTATTTATCAAGATATTGATGTAGTGGGTGGCCAAGAAGTTAAGGTAACTTGGAGAGGGACAACAGTAAATATAAATAGTGGTAATAATGGAGCAAGACTAGTTGTTAAAAATCCAGAAACAGGAGCTGTACTAGGTCGGTATGAAAAAGGTTATGCTGGTACTCCGATGGGAGAAATGTCCGTTCTTGTAAATGTTCCTGAAGGCTTAACAAAATTAAGACTTCAATTTGAAACAGCTCTTAATAGAAGTACAGAAAATCATAGCTATGATAGTAGTTTCAATAAACCAGCTATATCATCTAATGAGAATGCAGGAGGAGTTGTAAGTAATGTTCGTGTTGCTAGTGGTTCTTATCTTGTATCTGAAGTTGTGAACACTACTTATGAATCTACAGCTACTTCTGCTACTCCTACTACTGTGAATACTACTGTGACTGTAAAAGTCATTAATAAAGGATTCTCAACTTCTACAAATAATCAGTATAGAGTTGAGTTGCCAGAAGGTGCAACATTAGTTGGAACAACAGGTACAAGCTCGGCCCAACTAAATGGAACTAGTTTGACCCTTGGTTTTAACAATTTAGACCCTAAACGAGAACAGACTTTAACGTATACTTTTAGTTTGCCAACTAACAAACCAATTGAAAAACAATTGGAGGGGACAGTTTCTTATCAAACTTCAGGAAATCTGATTGATAACGGGACTAAAAAAACAGGTAGTGATGCAGTTGCACAACAAACAGTTAAAATTAATATGTATAAAGCTGATCTGCAGGCAGAGGCAGCTAAGGTAGCAACATTAAATCAAATCGATTATACACCTGAAGCATGGACTGCTTATCAAGCAGAATTAGCTAAGGCTCAAGAAATATTGAATGAAGAAACTAACAATGTAGAAATAGCGAATCGAAAAAATCAAGCAGATATTAACGCCCAGACTTTGTTGCTTCAAAAAGCTCAAGCTAAATTAGAAGTTGATAAGGCTAAAAAAGCTAAATTAACAGCACTTGAAGGTACTCCAAACGCAACGAAAGAAGAAAAAGATGCGG
>CAURCY010000013.1:0-24159 GCA_963523355.1 uncultured Streptococcus sp. | reverse complement strand
AAACAGGAGCTATTCTAGAGCAAGCTGAAAGACAAGCTGAAGCTGTTCTGTTAGCTACTTATGACCTAGATAAGGGAGCAAGCGAACGCCTAAACTGGGGCTTGTTTCGAGATAGAAGACCAGAAATGTATCAACGTATTACGGACTAGTAGGAGAGAAATGAGAGATTCATTCTGCTAGACTAACTTCTTATTAGCAACTATAAGATACTAGATCATCTAGCAAGTGGATTTTATATTTTAACCCTCTAAGGCTTTCTCGCGCTTTTATGCGAGGAGCTTTTCTGTTTAAGCTTTATCAATAAAACATGCTATAATAGTTGCAGAAAGGTTGGTGTTTATGGCTAGGATATTGGTTATTGAAGACAATAGTGACATTCAAGAGATTTTACGAACACTTCTTACTGAGGAGCATGAGGTGATTCAAGCCTTTTCCGGTACAGAAGGAATCATGCTTTTTGACCAAGGTGGGATTGACCTCGTTTTACTAGATATCATGCTTCCTGGGAAAAATGGGGATCAGGTTTTAAAAGCTATCAGGGAACAAAGTCAAACTCCAGTCATTATGCTAACAGCTTTGAGCGATAAGAAGTTAATCAGTCAATACCTCTTAGACGGTGCCAATGATTACATAGTCAAACCTTTTGATTTGGACGAAGTCTTTGCCAGAGTTACTGTTCAATTACGTCAAAGCTCAGAAAAACAGCTTATGGAAATAGAAAAAACTGAAAATCTGCCACTAAATTTGAAAAATATCCAGTTTGATGCAGAAAGTTTTGAAATCAAAAATGCTCAGAAAACGATTCGCCTTGCCAAGAAAGAATGCTTGATTCTCCAAACTCTCCTTAAACACCCTAAGAAAATTTTCACCAAGGTAGAACTTTATGAATTGGTCTGGGAGGATAGCTACCTACCTGGAGATAATACTCTCAATACGCATTTGAGTAATCTTCGTAAAAAATTAAACCAGCTTGACCCAAATCAAGAATATATTGAAACCATCTGGGGAGTTGGGGTAAGATTAAAAGGAGACAAGCAATGACCTACATGATAATCTTTGTTCTACTGATACTCCTAATTATTTTATCGATTGTATTAATTCGCTACCATCTAGCACTTAAAAACTTGAGTCAACAGATTGAAGACAAGATTCTCACAGGTAGTATGAAAAGAGTCGGAGTTAGCATTTTTTCCAAACATTTTTTACATCTCTACCAGCAGATTGAGAATCTATTTCAAGAAGTGGAACAATCTCGGTTGGTTATGAAAAGGGAAAAGCAGACTCTGGATATGGCCATCAGCAATATTGCCCATGATATTCGGACACCTCTGACTATCGCTTCAGGCTACACCCAACAATTGATAAAATCTCCTGAAAACAAAGCAGAAACCTTACAAAAAATATCCCAGCATCTTGATTTAGTTTCCAAACGTTTGGAGGCTCTCCTAGAATACCGTCGTTTGATGGAAGGAGCTGTCAAACCAAAACTGGAAGAAGTGGATCTTTCAGCTTTTATCACCAAAAAGACTCTGGCTTTTTATGATGTTTTTCAGGCGACAAATATCACGCTTGATTTTAAAGTTGAAGCTGGTTTAAAAATGAGGACTGATGAAGATTTACTGGATCGAATTTTACAAAATCTGCTTGGAAATGTCCTCAAACATGGCAAGGAAGAAGCACGTCTATCTTTGAGAAAGGAAAAGGAACAGCTTGTCTTAGAGATTGCAAACCTTGTTAAACAGCCCATCAAAAGAATAGAAAATCTCAGTAATCGTTTTTATTCTGAAAATCTATCAGACACGGAAGAATCCTCTGGTTTAGGCCTTTATATCACTGAGGAATTATGTCATCTTCTCGGTACAGAGATGAAACTAAGCACAGATGGGAAATGGTTGTCGGTTTTCATTTATTTTTAACAAAAAGAAACCTCCTCTGTAGGCTAGAGGAGGTCATTTTTTATAGGCTTTTCTTTTTGAAAACTGCCAGTCCACTTAGATTAAAGATTACAATAACAGCTAAGGTAACTATAAGGGTATAGAAAATGGATTCACTATTAGCAGTCATAGCATAGGAAAAATGCAAGGACAAATATGGTAAATATTTGATATTTGGAAAAATGATCATTGGCATAGAAAGGATGATAGAGCTAATCAGATAACCAATAAATACGGCAAGATAAGAATGAGTCAGGTAGAGAATAAAGGAAATAATCGAAAGCCAAGCGAGAAGGCAGAGAAATTGAAGGAAAATCATTAAGAGGAGATTGGCAATAAAACCATCAGGCATCGTACCAAGTCCGTTTAGTAGAGTTGAGGGAACAAAAGCAATCACAAGGCTGGCGATGAGTTGCAAGAGAGCGATGCTTGCTAGAACAAAGGATTTAGCGAAGAAAAATTCTGTACGAGAAACGCCAACTGTCAAACTATTTTTATAAAGCTTGCCGATTAGATCGACCCCAAGAACTAAACATGTTAGAATAATGCAGAGAAAAACAAGGTTTGAATCATTGCTAGACGCATTGATAAGAGCTTGAATACCGTCCCAACCATGGGTTGGAATTTCTGGTTCTTCTGTCTGGATTGCCATCAGATGGCCTGTAGCCCCGATAGTGGCACCCAGTAGCAAGAGTACAAAGAGAATGAATTCTGTAATCCAGAATCCTTTGGAGCGGAAAAGACGGTAAAAATCTGCTTGAATGGTATGTATCATGATTTTCCTCCTATTGGACCAATTGAGTGAAGTATTCTTCTAGGTTTTGACGGGCATAGTAAATCTCGTCAATGGCGACATCTGCCAAGGTTAATTCCTTAAGAATCTGTTTGACATCTTGTTCCTGACCAAAGATGTGAATTTCATTTTCTGGATTAACAACCTTGAACTGGAGCTGGATTTGTTCTTTTAATACTTGACAAGCTTTCTCTTGGTCAGCTGTCTTAAGAACAATATAATCCTCACTTAGTGTTTCAAATTCAGCTTTGCTAATTTCACGTATAACCTTGCCTTGATCTAAAATACCAAAGCGATTGGCTAGAAGATAGAGTTCTGACAAGATATGGCTAGAGATGAGAATGGTGATCCCTTTCTCTTGATTGAGCCGTTGAATCATTAGACGAAACTCTTTGATACCGATTGGGTCGAGACCATTGATAGGTTCATCTAAGATCAGGAAGTCTGGTTTGGACAGGAGGGCAATGGCAATACCAAGTCTTTGTTTCATTCCTAGCGAGAAATCACGAAAGACTTTCTTACCTGTATCTGGCAAACCTACATAGTCCAGCGTTTCTCGAATGACTTGATCAGCATTTGGAATATGACGAATCATACAGTAATATTTCAGATTTTGATAGGCTGTCAAGTGATTATGAGCTACAGGTGATTCGATCACTGAACCTACTCGAGATAGAGCCTTGGTCCACTCATTTTCCGATTGACTAGAAAAGAGGGAAACAGTTCCTTTATCCGCAAACAGTAGTTGCGTAATGATTTTTATCAAGGTGGTTTTCCCAGCTCCGTTCTTCCCGATAAGTCCATAAATATCTCCCTCCCTTATCGTTAGATGAAGATCCTGAAGAATAGCTTGTTTGTCAAAGTTTTTGGACAATCCATGAATGTCGAGTACTGTTTTCATGATTCTCTCCTTTTGATTTATTTTGTTAATTTTAGTATAAAGCATAGAAATCAAAGAAAGCTCAAGGATTTCTAAAGAGTTTCTAAAGTTTTAGGAATTCTTAAATATCAAAACCCAGTTGACATGAACTGGGTTTCTTAATTATAAAATATATTTCTCAATTGCACGCGCAACGCCGTCTTCTTCGTTGCTGGCTGTAACGGCATCCGCAAGAGATTTGACATAATCACTGGCATTTCCCATTGCAATGCCAAGTCCTGCAAACTGGAGCATTTCGATATCGTTATTGGCATCGCCCATGGCCATGATTTCTGAGGAATCAATCTTCAAAATCTCAGCTAGTCGAGAAAGAGCAGTAGCCTTTGTCGTACCAAGTGGCATAGCTTCATAAATGACAGGCTGCGAACGAACACCGCTAAATCGTTGGCAAAGCTCCCCAGCAAAACGCTTCTCAAAATCGTCTGTTTGGCTCTCTGTCCCCAAAAACATACCTTGGAACATCCGGTACTTGCCACTGATCGCTTCCTCAAGGGAAATTTCAGTCAGGTCTGAAAAGACTAGTTTAGCATCATTTTGAACGATTTCATTAGGCTTGCCACCGAGAACAAAATAGTGTGTCTCGTCAAAAAGTGTCAACTGAACCTCACTTTTTTCAGCTAGGTCATAGAGGTACTCGATGTCTGCTGGACTGAGTTCTTGCCAGTCAACTAGCCCCCAATCACTGGTCTGGTGAGTTGAGCAACCGTTGTTAACAATCACATACTCATTCTGGAGATCAAGCCCAAGTTTTTTATAGTAGGGGAGGACACCGAAAAGGGGGCGCCCCGTACAGAGAACCAGTTTGACACCTTTTTCAATAGCTTGGTGAATAGCAGTGATGTGAGCTTGTGGGATTTCCTTGGCTTCATTGAGGAGGGTTCCGTCCATATCCAAGGCTAGTAGTTTAATCATAGATCTTCCTTCTTTTTCTTTTGGTATTATTATAGCATATTTTGGAGAAGAAATTGATAGGAAGCTTGGGGCTAATTGATTTTACAGCTTAAGATGTTTTGATAACAATTCATGATTTGAAGAGGATATTTCGCCAATATATGCTATACTAAACCTGTTATACAGTTAAGCAAACCATTATATTCAATAAGCTAGTTAAGTAAAACAGAGGATTTAATATGAAAAAACGGATTATTCAGATTTTACTAGCATTGTCCTTAATTTTTTACAAATCAACTTGGTTTTGGGGAATTTTCAATCACCTCGCAAAGCCTTATCTACCAGCAAGTCGTGAATTTTTTCAGATTCTGCTTTGGATGGAGAGTGGAGGTCTTTTATTAGCGGTCATCTATCTACTAGTTTTTGCAGGAAAGAAGACTTTTCATTTCAAGTGGCAGTTGAGGTACTTTATCTACCTTTTACTGGGCTACATCATTTCGTATATGTCGGACTTCTTCTTGTCTTATTTCATACCCTCGTCTTCAAATCAAATTTCTTTGAATGAAACGATAGAAATGATGGGACGACAGGAGTTTCCCTATTTTTTGCTCATAGTTTGCTTCATCGCCCTTATTGCTGAGGAATTGATTTATCGCGGTGTACTTATGACAACCTTTTTCAAAAACTCACCTTGGTACGGAGATGTCTTGCTTTCTGCTATTATTTTCGGTTGTATTCATATCAATTTCGCTTTAACACCTCTTGCTTTTTTCATTTATGCTAGTGGAGGGCTTATTTTGGCTCTATTGTATCGTATGACAAAAACTCTCTACTATCCAATAGTGGTTCATATCCTCATCAATATCACTGCTTTCTGGAACTTATGGTTACTCCTATTTTCAGGAAGTTAGCTTACTAAAACAATGTCGGAATTTTCCGGCATTTTCTTTTCAACAGGTGAGCAAGAACTGATTATTTTCAGACTTGGCTGGCTAATCATGGTATAATAAAAGGTAATGAAAAATTCCAACGAGGCAGAGATGAAATTACTTTATACTGATATTCGGACTTCTTTGACTGAAATTCTAACCAGAGAGGCAGAAGAGCTAGTTGCTGCTGGCAAGCGGGTCTTCTACATCGCTCCCAACTCTCTTTCTTTTGAAAAGGAACGCGCCGTGCTGGAATGCTTGCCCCAGCAGGCTTCTTTTGCGATTACTGTCACGCGCTTTGCTCAAATGGCTCGTTACTTGATTTTGAATGACTTGCCTGCTAAGACCAGTCTAGATGATATTGGTCTTGGGATGGCCTTTTACAAATGCCTTGCTGAACTTGATCCCAAAGACTTACGAGTATACGGCGCCATCAAGCAGGAACCTCAGTTTATCCAGCAGTTGATTGATCTTTATCACGAGATAACGACTGCTCAAATGAGTTTTTTGGACTTGGAGAGTTTGACGGATGAGGACAAGCGAGCAGACTTACTCTTGATTTTTGAGAAAGTAACAGCCTATCTTAATCAAGGTCAGTTGGCTCAAGGAAGTCAGTTGTCCCATTTGATTGAGGCTATTGAGAATGACAAGGTAAGTAGTGATTTTACTAAAATTGCCTTGGTTATTGATGGATTTACTCGTTTTTCTGCTGAGGAAGAGCGAATTGTGGACCTACTTCATAGCAAGGGTGTTGAGATTATCATTGGAGCCTATGCTAGCAAGAAAGCTTATACCAGTCCATTCGCTGAAGGCAATCTCTATCAAGCCAGTGTGGAGTTTCTCCATCATCTGGCCTCTAAATACCAAACGCCTGCTCAGGACTATTCTCAAACTCATGAGAAGATGGATAGTTTTGACAAGGCCTCTCGTTTGTTGGAGTCTTCTTATGACTTTTCAGAACTCGCTTTGGATGTTGATGAGAAAGACCGTGAAAACTTACAAATCTGGTCTTGTTTGACGCAAAAGGAGGAGTTGGAGCTAGTAGCCCGTAGCATTCGTCAGAAATTGCATGAGAACTTAGACCTGAGCTACAAGCATTTTCGTATTCTCTTGGGGGATGTAGCTTCTTATCAATTATCTCTTAAAACGATTTTTGACCAGTATCAGATTCCTTTCTATCTTGGTAGAAGCGAATCCATGGCTCACCACCCTTTGACACAGTTTGTTGAGTCTATTTTGGCTTTAAAACGCTATCGTTTCCGTCAGGAAGATTTGATTAATCTCCTCAAAACAGGTTTGTATACCGACCTTAGTCAAGCTGATATTGATGCTTTTGAGCAATATATCCGCTATCTTGGTATCAATGGCTTGCCAGCCTTTCAGCAAACCTTTACCAAATCCCACCATGGAAAATTTAATTTAGAACGTTTAAATGCTCTTCGTCTGCGTGTTTTAGCACCTATTGAGACTCTCTTTGCTAGCCGAAAACAAAAGACTGAAAATCTCCTACAAAAATGGAATGTCTTTTTAAAAGAGGGAGCGGTAACTAAGCAGTTACAAGATTTGACAGCCACTATGGAAGCTGTAGAACAGGAAAGACAAGCCGAAGTTTGGAAGGCTTTCTGTCATGTTTTAGAACAATTTGCGACTGTTTTTGCTGGTTCGCAAGTTAATCTAGAGGACTTTCTAGCCTTGCTCCATTCTGGAATTAGTTTGTCCCAATACCGTACCATTCCAGCAACAGTGGACACTGTCCTGGTGCAGAGTTACGATTTGATTGCACCACTGACGGCTGACTTTGTCTATGCCATTGGGCTGACTCAGGACAATTTACCAAAAATTGCGCAAAACACCAGTCTTTTGACAGACGAAGAAAGACAGAGTCTAAACCAAGCGACAGAAGATGGGGCGCAATTACTGATTGCCAGCAGTGAAAACCTCAAGAAAAATCGCTATACTATGCTTTCCTTGGTCAATTCTGCTCGTAAACAGTTGATCTTGTCGGCTCCAAGCCTCTTTAACGAAAGTGAAAGTAAGGAGTCAGCTTATCTTCAAGAGCTAGTCCATTTTGGATTTAGACGAAAAGAGAAGAGGATGAATCATAAAGGGCTATCTAAGGATGATATGGGGTCCTATCACAGTCTTTTGTCTAGCCTGGTTGCCTATCACCAGCAGGGCGAGATGAGCGAGACTGAGCAAGATTTGACCTTTATCAAGGTTCTGTCACGTGTCATGGGTAAAAAACTTGACCAGCAAGGTCTGGAAAATCCTGCTATCCCAACCAGTCCAAGCAGTAAACAGTTGGCTAAGGATACCTTACAAGCTCTCTATCCTACTGATCAGGAGTTTTACCTGTCTACCTCTTGTTTGACGGAGTTTTATCGGAACCAATACAGTTATTTCCTCCTCTACGTTTTAGGCTTGCAAGAGGAATTGCGCCTACGTCCGGATGCTCGTAGTCATGGGAATTTCCTGCACCGCATTTTTGAACGTGCCTTGCAGTTGCCTAACGAAGATTCCTTTGACAAACGTCTAGAACAAGCTATTAAAGAAACCAGTCAAGAACGGGAATTTGAGGCTATTTATCAGGAAAGTTTGGAAGCCCAGTTTACCAAGGAAGTTTTGCTTGATGTTGCACGGACAACTGGACATATTCTCCGACACAATCCAGCCATCGAAACCATCAAAGAAGAAGCAGCATTTGGAGGCAAAGACCAAGCCTTTATTCAATTGGACAATGGTCGCAGTGTCTTTGTACGAGGTAAGGTTGACCGGATTGACCGTTTGAAAGCTGATGGAGCGATAGGAGTAGTAGACTACAAGTCCAGTCTGACTCAGTTCCAGTTTCCTCATTTCTTTAATGGGCTCAATTCCCAGTTGCCAACCTATCTAGCTGCCCTAAAAAGAGAAGGGGAGCAGAACTTTTTCGGTGCCATGTACTTGGAAATGGCTGAGCCTGTCCAATCTCTGATGGCCGTTAAAAGTCTGGCAGGTGCAGTAGTAGAAGCCAGCAAGTCAATGAAATACCAAGGCCTCTTTTTAGAAAAAGAAAGCAGTCATTTGGGCGAATTTTACAACAAAAACAAGGCTAATCAGCTGACAGATGAGGAATTCCAGCTCCTACTGGACTACAATGCCCATCTTTACAAGAAAGCAGCTGAGAAGATTTTAGAAGGCCAATTCGCCATTAACCCTTATACAGAAAATGGCAGAAGTATTGCCCCGTATGTTCAGCAACATCAGGCAATTACAGGATTTGAAGCCAATTACCACTTGGGCCAAGCCCGTTTTCTAGAAAAGTTGGACTTAGCTGACGGCAAGCGTCTGGTCGGAGAAAAACTCAAGCAAGCTTGGTTTGAAAAAATAAGAGAGGAGTTGAATCGATGAAGCCTATTCCCTTTTTAACTGAGAAGGAAATTCAAAAATTGCAAGAAGTAGAAGCAAATTCGAGCAAGGAACAAAAGAAAACTGCCGAACAAATCGAAGCCATCTACACTTCTGGTCAAAATATCCTTGTCTCAGCGTCGGCTGGTTCTGGTAAGACCTTTGTCATGGCCGAGCGCATTCTGGATCAGTTAGCGCGTGGTGTCGAAATTTCTCAACTCTTTATCTCAACCTTTACCGTTAAGGCTGCCACAGAGCTTAAGGAACGTTTGGAGAAAAAAATCAGCCAACAAATCCAAGAAACGAATGATGTCGAACTCAAACAACACTTGGGTCGCCAGTTGGCAGACCTTCCCAACGCTGCCATCGGAACCATGGACTCTTTCACACAAAAATTCCTTTGTAAACATGGCTATCTGCTTGATATTGCGCCTAATTTCCGTATTTTACAAAACCAAAGCGAGCAACTTCTTCTAAAAAACGAAGTCTTTCATGAGGTATTTGAAGCCCATTACCAAGGCAAACAGAAAGAGAAGTTTAGTCATTTGCTAAAAAACTTTGCTGGACGTGGAAAAGATGAACGGGGGCTGCGCCAGCAAGTCTATAAAATCTATGACTTCCTCCAATCCACCAGCAATCCTCAAAAGTGGCTGAGTGAATCTTTCTTAAAAGGCTTTGAGAAAGCTGATTTTACGAATGAAAAAGAAAAACTGACTGAGAAAATCCAGCAAGCCCTTTGGAATTTGGAAAGCTTTTTCCGTTATCATCTGGATAATGATGCCAAGGAATTTGCAAAGGCTGCTTATCTAGAGAATGTTCAGTTGATTTTAGATGAAATTGGCTCCTTAAATCAGGAGTCCGATAGTCAGGCTTATCAAGCAGTGCTTGCGCGTGTTGTCGCAATTTCGAAAGAGAAAAACGGTCGAGCCCTGACTAATGCCAGTCGTAAGGCTGATTTGAAGCCACTGGCGGATGCCTACAACGAAGAAAGAAAGTCCCAGTTTGCTAAACTAGGACAACTGTCAGACCAGATAACCATTCTCGACTATCAAGAACGTTATCATGGAGACACATGGGAACTAGCTAAAACTTTCCAAACCTTCATGAGTGATTTTGTGGAAGCTTATCGTCAGCGTAAACGTCAGGAAAATGCCTTTGAATTCGCTGATATCAGCCATTACACCATTGAGATTTTAGAGAAATTCCCGCAAGTCCGTGAAGCTTATCAGGAACGTTTCCATGAAGTCATGGTAGACGAGTATCAGGATACCAACCATATTCAAGAACGGATGCTGGAATTGCTATCTAATGGCCACAATCGCTTTATGGTGGGAGATATCAAGCAGTCCATCTACCGATTCCGTCAAGCAGACCCGCAGATTTTCAATGAGAAGTTCCAACGCTATGCGCAAAATCCAAAAGAGGGCAAGCTCATTCTCCTCAAAGAAAATTTCCGTAGTAGTTCAGAAGTGCTGTCAGCAACCAATGATGTTTTTGAACGTCTTATGGACCAAGAGGTCGGCGAAATCAACTATGATAATATGCACCAGCTTGTTTTTGCCAATACCAAACTGACTCCCAATCCAGACAACAAGGCAGAATTTCTCCTCTACGACAAGGACGACTCTGGTGAGGAAGAAGAGAGCCAAGCAGAAACGAAATTAACAGGGGAAATGCGCTTAGTCATCAAGGAGATTCTTAAACTCCATAAGGAACAAGGTGTTGCCTTTAAAGAAATTGCCCTTCTGACCTCCAGCCGTAGTCGTAATGACCAGATTCTCCTCGCCCTGTCTGAGTACGGGATTCCTGTCAAAACTGACGGAGAGCAAAACAATTATCTCCAATCCCTAGAAGTGCAAGTCATGCTAGACACCCTTCGTGTCATTCACAATCCCCTGCAAGACTATGCCTTGGTTGCCCTTATGAAGTCTCCAATGTTTGGCTTTGATGAGGACGAGTTGGCACGTTTATCCCTTCAGAAAGCAGTGGATAAAATCCAAGAAAATCTCTATGAGAAACTGGTCAATGCTCAAAAACAGCCAACAAGCCAGAAAGAGTTAATTCATTCAACACTAGCTGATAAACTAAATCAATTCATGAATATCTTGGATTCTTGGCGTCTGTATGCCAAAACTCACTCTCTATATGACTTGATTTGGAAGATTTATAACGACCGTTTTTATTATGACTATGTTGGAGCTTTGCCAAATGGTCCTGCTAGACAGGCCAATCTCTATGCCCTAGCTTTGAGAGCAGACCAGTTTGAAAAGAGCAATTTCAAGGGCTTATCACGTTTTATTGGTATGATTAACCAAGTTTTGGAAGCTCAGCATGATTTGGCAAGCGTTGCAGTTGCACCACCTAAGGACGCAGTAGAGCTCATGACTATCCACAAGAGTAAAGGGTTGGAGTTTCCTTACGTCTTTATCCTCAATATGGATCAAGATTTCAACAAGCAAGACAGCATGTCAGAAGTCATTCTCAGCCGTAAAAACGGTCTAGGTGTCAAATATATTGCCAAAATGGAGACAGGAGCAGTGGAAGATCACTATCCTAAAACCATCAAACTCTCCATTCCTAGTCTGACCTATAGACAGAACGAAGAAGAATTACAGCTGGCAAGCTATTCTGAGCAAATGCGTCTACTGTATGTTGCTATGACTCGAGCTGAGAAAAAGCTCTACCTTGTCGGCAAGGGTTCTCGCGAAAAGTTGGAAGCCAAGGAATACCCAGCAGCTAAAAATGGAAAACTAAATAGCAACACTAGACTTCAAGCCAAGAATTTCCAAGATTGGATTTGGGCTATCAGTAAAGTATTTACCAAGGATCATCTCAACTTTAGCTATCGTTTTGTTGGTGAAGATCAGCTGACTAGAGAAGCTATCGGAGAGTTGGAAACCAAGAGTAATCTCCAAGATAGCTCCCAAGCAGACAATCGTCAGTCAGAAACCATCAAAGAAGCCCTTGAAATGCTGAAAGAGGTTGAAGTCTATAATACTCTTCACCGCGCAGCCATTGAACTTCCTAGTGTTCAAACCCCAAGTCAAATCAAGAAATTCTACGAACCCGTTATGGATATGGAAGGTGTCGAGATTGCTAGTCAAGGCCAGGCAGTAGACAAGAAAATTAGCTTTGAGTTGCCAGATTTTTCAACCAAAGAAAAGGTGACTGGAGCTGAAATTGGTAGTGCTACCCACGAACTCATGCAGAGAATGGATCTCAGTCAGAGACCAACGCTTGCTAGTCTGACAGAAACTCTCAAACAAGTTCAAACCAGCCCAGCTGTCAGAGACAAGATTAATCTTTCGAAAATTCTTGCATTCTTTGACACATCACTTGGTCAGGAAATTCTTGCCAATACCGACCATCTATACCGCGAGCAACCCTTTTCTATGCTCAAAAGAGACCAAAAGAGTCAGGAAGACTTCGTTGTCCGTGGTATCCTTGATGGCTATCTACTTTACGAAGATAAAATTGTTCTGTTCGACTATAAGACAGACCGCTATGATGAACCAAGTCAACTCATAGACCGCTATCGTGGTCAGTTAGCCCTATACGGAGAGGCTTTATCTCGAGCCTATTCGATTGAAAATATTGAAAAATACTTGATTTTACTCGGTAAAGACGAGGTTCAAGTTGTAAAAGTATAATCTAGAAAGGAGACCTCATGACACTTCCAGTTAGAAAATCCCTGCACGATGCGGTTTTACAGGCTTCAAAAGCTGATACTTGGGAACAAGCTACCAAGGAATGGAATGAAGTTTCCTTGATTTTTAACGGTATCGGCCGTAGCAATTGCGTCTGTGGGAATGCCATCAAATACGCCTACGAACTCTTTAACGGAGTCACAGGCCAACGCCTCTTTCCAATTGGTAGCGATTGTGTTCGTCATTTTCATCGATTGTCCCTTGACCAGCAATTGGAAGAGGAAGAAAAACTACTCAGAAAGGTTGAAAATCTGACCAGAAAAGCCCAGAAAAAGGAAAAAATCAAGGTCAATAAAAGTGACTTTGACGAGCGACTTCTAAAATGGCTCTGGGAAAAAGGTGTTTTCAAGCCTAATCGTGGTAATCAATTCTCACCTGAGAGAGACTACCAGCTTTTCCTAGAAGTCTTTCAAGGTGGCAGTTGGACCAAGGCTGAGCCTAAGAAGAAGGCTCGTATGGAGGAAGTCCTTGAAAAGTGTATCAAACCCTTTTTACTTGGAAAACCAGATGATCAACTCTACCTTGTCAAGCTAGGCAAGGAGAAAATTGACTACGAACAAGAACTCCGTATCCAGGCAGAGAAAGAGCGCAAGAAGAGGGATAAAATCGCCAAGCAATATGCAGACAATCTGGTCCTAGCTATGGGCCCAGCAGAGCGTGCTTATCAGGATTACTTTGGCTTTACAGAGACCCTAACTCAAGAAGAACGCAAGTGGGAGAAAATTCTTTTTGGTAAAAATCGAACAGAACGGGCTATCAAGGCCAAACAATACCAAAAAGAGTTGGAAAAAGACCAACGAATTGCTAGTCAGGATCCAATTGAAAGAAAGCAGAAGCAGACCTGGCTCCTCAATTCCTATTTTCGTGAGCTTCCTGAAGAAAAAGCCCGATTTTCTAGGCTCTTATTAGAATATCGAAAAAGTGGTGAAGTACCCTTTTCAACCGAATATTTGTCAGAATATCTCATCGACTTTTTCTATAAAATGAAAGCTTTTGAGTTTGAAATCGCACCAGAACAAGTCCGAGACTTTTTAAAAGAAAGCCTTCAAGCAGATCATCTCTCATCAGCACAAGAAAGCTGGATAGAAGGAATTCTCCTCAACTGCATCAAACCATTTTTAGAACGATTATTGATATGAGTAACACCTACCGTGGAAATGCCATGGTAGGTGATAGTTTTAATAGTCAGTGTCATTATTATTCTCAACAGATTTATTCGAAAACAAAACACGCTTATTTATATATGCTTTGTTATACTAGATAACTTTTAAAATCTTATAAGAATAACTAGCTTATTTTAATGTTTCGTAGTATAATAACATCAGGAAAACAAACTGTATAAACCATTATTTATAGGTTATTCAAAAAGCTTATATATATGTGTTGAATTATTTATTACAGTGCCCAAAACTCTATTATATAAGGAAATATTACATGATTGATATCCACTCTCACATTGTTTTTGGTGTAGATGATGGACCAAGCACAATTGAAGAAAGCCTAGCTCTTCTGAAAGAAGCTTTTTCACAGGGAGTTCGTACAATTGTATCCACTTCACATCGTCGTAAAAATATGTTTGAAACTCCAGAAGATACAATTATGACCAACTTTAAAGAGGTTCAAGCACTTGCTAAGAAAGAACTGCCTGACTTAACTATTTTATATGGAGCTGAAATATACTTCACCCAAGATGCTCTTGACAAATTGGAAAGCAAGCAGATTCCTACTCTGAACGATACACAATATGCTTTGATTGAATTCAGTACTCATACACCCTATTGGGAAATCCGCAATGCAGTAAATAAAGTTTTATTGTTAGGTATTAGACCTGTCATTGCCCATATTGAACGCTATGCTGAACTAGAAAAAAATGAAAAAAGAGTTAAAGAGCTGATAGATATGGGATGTTATACTCAAATAAATAGTTCAAGCGTTCTTAAGCCTAAAATATTCGGGGATAAGTATCGCTTACTCAAAAAAAGAGCTCAGTATTTTCTATCCTATAATCTAGTTCACTGTGTGGCTAGCGATATGCATAATCTAAGCTCAAGACCACCATATATGAAGCAAGCATTTGACGCGATTAGTCATCAGTATGGAAAGGAAAGAGCAGAAGAATTATTTTTAGTGAATCCTCAGTTGATTATATCGAACAAAAATATTTAGCAACATTTAATCAAGGTGTATTTCCTGTGTTTTAATCAGTAAGCTTGAAAATCTTATTTTTTTATGTTATATTGAACTGTATGATTTAATTCTTGGTAAATATACATATTTTTACTAGTTCTAACTTTTTTATACTTGGAACTATATATATATATATATATATGCATCAACGTAGTGAGTGGCGCACGCATATATATGCGTGCGCCTTAGTTTTTTCTAGGAGAATGATGCTTATGTATAGGAGAATTAAGAGAATTATAGGTCTTCTAATTTCTATACCCTCATTACTATTAATTATCCCGATTTGTTTAATAGCATGTTTCTTTATTGTAATCGAATCAAGTGGTAATCCTATTTACATACAAGAACGAATTGGTTTAAATGGACGAAGGTTTTCAATTTATAAACTCCGCTCCATGTATCAAGATGCTGAAAAGAACGGTCATAAATGGGCGAGCAAAAATGATACACGCATTACAAAAGTTGGACGTTTTATTCGTAAAACACGAATTGATGAATTACCACAAATTATCAATGTGATTAAAGGTGAGATGTCCATTATTGGGCCACGACCAGAAAGACCAGAGTTTATCAATGAATTTTTGAAAGATATCCCTAATTTTAATGAACGTTTAGCTGTTCGCCCAGGAATTACAGGTTGGGCTCAAGTAAATGGTGGTTATGAATTAACTCCTAAAGATAAATTAGTCTACGATCTATTCTATATCAATCACGAAAGTATCAAGTTAGATTTTCTTATACTATTAAAAACAATTAAAGTGATGTTTACTGGGAACGGCTCTAGATAGTTCTAAGAAAGAAAAAATAAATAAAAGGAAACAAACAATAATATGACTATTTTTAATAAAAATATTAATAGAGTTTTTTCTTTGATAAAAAGCAAACTACTATTTTTACTTCTCTTTACTATAGTAGGGACGACAGCAGTTGGTCTATATACTGTGTTTATCATTTCTCCTATATACAGTGTATCCTCTAAGCTCATAATGAAGAACACTTCAAGCCAAACAAATGGGCAAAATAATGATGCGCAAACGATTGAAGCTATAAACCTCTTTCAAAGACAAGCTAAGACTTATTTAGAGATAGCAGATCTTCCCCCTGTAAAAGATGAAACCAATAAAGCATTAGGTTTGTCACCTGATGACATCGCTAAAATCAAATCGGTTAAATTAACAAATGACTCAGGTTCACAGTTGGTCACAATAACAGTTAGAGGACTAGATCGAAATTTAGCAGAACGTTATATTAAAGAGTATGTGTCTCAGTACAAGAAATTTACAGCAGATAGATTAGGGCGCGACAACTTGTCAGTTGTTACAGAAGCACTGGGAAGTGATTCTCCAGTTTATCCCGTTCTATGGAAGAATCTTCTTGTATCTATTCTAGTATTTTCTTTTGTAGGATTTAATGTTATTTTCATCAAATATCTATTGAGTGATTCGATTGATTCTTACGAAGACTTGGAAGAGTTAGTGGGAACACCTGTTCTCGGGATGATTCCGACTATAGAGAGAAAGAGAAGAGGTGAGTGACATGCACATCGAGGTTATTCATAACAGTAAATCCATCGTAGCTGAGTCCTTTAGAACTTTAAGGAGTAATCTTCAGTTCTCAGAATTTGGAAAAAATATTAAAATTATTGTCGTTACAAGTGCCAATCCCAATGAAGGAAAGAGTGAAGTCAGTATCAATCTTGCTGCCTCTTTGGCCCAACAGGGGAAAAGTGTGATTATCATAGACGCGGATATGCGTAAACCAACTCAACATAAATTAACAGAGCTAAATAACACTGAAGGACTCAGCACTTTTTTATTAAAGAAGTCAGGAGTAGATTCCATTAATCATTTGACGATAAATGATGTGAATTTAGATGTACTGACTTCAGGACCTGTTCCGCCTAATCCTTCTGAGATGTTAGCTAGTTCTTCTATGGATGAAACACTTAAAGCATTTGAGGATTTTTATGACTATGTCATTATCGATACACCTCCCTTGCTAGCAGCAACGGATGCTCAAATTTTAGCAAGTATTGCTGACGCCACACTTCTAGTCGTAGATACAAAAAAATCAAAACGTCGACAAATCACTGAAGCAAAACGTAGATTAGATCATGTTGGAGCTAGACTACTTGGTGTGATAATGAATAAAATAGATTCACATAAAGACACCTATTATTACTATTATTAAAATAACTATTTGAAAGGCTAAGGATAAAGAAAAAAATGACAATCTATCTTTTAATGTTCGTCTATATCTCTTTCCTGGCCTTTTTCTCATCAAAATATGAGGATAAAGCAAAAGAGTTAGGTTTCCTTGTTCTTCCGACTTTTTTCTTTTTTTTAATCATTGCAGGTTTTCGTACTTCTAGTGTAGGTGGAGATTTAGGAACTTATATCCATATTTTTGAATCGAATGACTTACAACTTCCAGACTTATCACATTTATTTAGTTCTCGATTTGAAATTGGTTATTTAGTAAGTAATATTTTCCTAAGAAACTTTAGTGAGCACTATCCATTTTTATTATTTTCCTATGCCTTTATAACTTTAATTGCCTGGTTTCTTGTGCTTTATAAGCATTCTAAAAATGTTTACATGAGTTTACTGATTTACTTCAGCTCGTTAGGACTCTTTTTTTATTCTTTATCAAATATCAGGCAAGGTCTAGCGATCGCTTTAAGTTTTTTAGGATTTCATTACTTAGTAAAAAACAAGAAGATTTTAGCATGGGTATTTATCTTACTAACTCCCTTATTTCATACATCTGGTATCGTCTGCCTCTTGTTTTTCCCCCTTAAAAAAATCGTTTTAAATAAAAGAACATACCAGTTTGTGTTCATTTTATTTCTAATCATCTTACCTTTTATCAAACAAATTGCAACTATCTTTATTTCTTTCTTTCCTCAGTATACTTCCTATCTGGAATCATCATGGTTTTTGGAAAGCAATAAATGGGCACCTGTATTTTTAACAATTTGGTATGGGATAGTTCTGCTTTTGGGAGAACTAGTGATTAGAAAGAAAAAATTATCGACTGAAGAAGAATTTATAAGAACTTTGTTCTTTATCTCCTTTTTATTTACTGCGTCAACTTTGCAAACAAGTCTTTTTGGCAGATTCGCACACTATTTTACCCCCTTTATTTGCCTATATATCCCTATGATTTTATCTAAAATAGGTGACAAAAAAGTTCAATGGATTTTATTTTATTTGATGATATTGGTTTACGCTTCAATCTTTCTAGTCATTGTTTATTTTAAAGCTGACTGGTACCATGTCGTTCCCTACCGTTCAGTTATTGTAGATTGGTTATTTGGAAATTAGGTTTAGGAGTTATAAAATGAAATTTTCAGTTCTAACGACAGTCTATAAAAAAGAGACTCCTACAAATTTAAGGAAAAGTTTACTAAGTTCTTATCAGCAGACCCTTAAACCGACAGAAATCATTTTAGTTTGTGATGGCGAATTGACTGAAGAGTTAGAAATAGAAATCCAAAAGTTGCAGAGAGAGATTCCGATTTTAAAAGTTTTTCATTTACCTGAAAATTTAGGCTCAGGACCAGCCTCTCTCTTTGGAGTCAATCAATGCCAAACAGAATTCATTGCTAGAATGGACAGTGATGATTATTCTCTAGAAACAAGGTTTGAAAAGCAAGCAGCAGCCTTTGAAAAAAATCCCAACCTCATCATGGTTGGTTCCAATATCCTAGAGAAAAATACAGAGTTTACCGCCTTAAAGAAAGTACCAGAAACTACAGCCGAAATTCGTCAATATTCGAAAATGAGAAATCCCTTTAATAATCCATCGAGTATGATGAAAAAAAAATATATCTTGAAGGCTGGTAATTATCGTAAGTTCCGCTATCTAGAGGATTATGACCTCACAATGAGATTGTTACACGATAATCCAACTAAGGATTTTTTGAATATCCAGGAGCCCTTGGTTGTCATGCAAACAAACGATTCTAGCTATCTGCGTAGAGGCGGTTTCTTGTATGTAAAAACAGACTTTATGCTCCAATTAGATTTTTATCGTAGAAGAGACATTAGTCTAGTAGAATTTCTTAGAAATATTTTCCTTCGTAATGCGGTTCGAATTCTTCCGAATTCAGTTAGGAAATGGGTCTATAAGAAAAAAATGAGAGAAGATGTAGAGGTGATTAGGAAGATATGAAGAGAGTCATTACATACGGAACATTTGATTTATTGCATTACGGTCATATTAATCTCTTAAAAAGGGCAAAATCCTTGGGAGATTATCTGATTGTAGGATTATCCACCAATGAATTTAATAGACTAGAAAAAAATAAAGAATGTTATTTTGATTACGAAGAAAGAAAATCGCTATTAGAGGCTATCAGATATGTGGATCTTGTCATACCAGAAGAAAATTGGGATCAAAAAATCTCAGACATCGAAAAGTATCATGCTGATGTGTTTGTCATAGGAGATGATTGGCAGGGCAAGTTTGATTATTTAAGTGATTTGGGAATAGAAGTTGCTTACCTACCACGAACAAAAGAAATTTCAACCTCTAAGATAAAGAATGATTTGAATCAAGGAAACTAGAATGAAATATCAAGTCATACATGTAACAGGTGGTGTAAGGAATACCATGAGCGGGGTACAAAGTTTTATAAAGAATCATATCCCAACTGATGATCAAGAGTTTGAATATATGGTGGGCGAGTCAAATGGAGAGGCTCATTTCCCATTTAATCAATACCTAGATGAAAAAGAAATCAAACGTATTGTATTCCCTGCCCTAAAGATTTCAAAATTATTTGCTTATGCGAGAGAGTGCCAACACTTTTATGAAACGAATAAAATTGACATTCTCCATGTCCATAATCCTATAACCGCTTTTATACATAATTACTATGCTCGGAAAAATGGTGTCCCAGTTAGGATTTACCACAATCATAGTAGCCAATTTTCAGATACTTGGTTAAAAAGTATTCGCAATCGATTTTTGGTCTTTCTAGCCTTGAAAAATGCGACCCATCGTATCTCTTGTGGCCAATTAGCTGGACTGAAGATATTTGGAAAGAAATCCTTTCAAATCCTTCCAAATGCAATTGACATCGATAAGTATCGCTTTTCTCCGACTTTTCGAGAAGAGATTCGCAAAGAGTTTCATATAGCTGAACATCAAAAAGTAGTAGGGATGATTGGTATTTTAAATCCTTTCAAGAATCAGAGTTTTTTGATTGAAGTTGCTAAAGAATTACCTGACGTTACCTTTGTCTTTGTTGGTGAAGGGCCAGATCGTGCCATTTTAGAAGAAAAAAGTAAGGAATTGAAGAATATCATCTTCACAGGAAAAAGAGAGGATGTTCATAAATTTTATTCAGCCTTTGATATTTTTGCCTTTCCTTCTTTGTATGAAGGTTTCCCAATCGTGCTTGTAGAGGCTCAGTGTTCTGGAGTCGATATTCTCATGAATGAAACGATTGATCCAACAACTCAGATCGTTAGTGAACTCTGCACAGCCATGCCTCTAGATAAGCCTAAATGGGTAAACTATATCGAAAAGACGCCTATCAATGAGAAACAACGACAGCTAAATGAACACCTAAAGCCGTTTGACATTGAAGAAAATGTTCAAAATTTAAAAGAAATTTATAAGCAAGGTTTAAAAAGAGAATGATCAACTATTTAAAACCCTTACTGTTTAAAGTAAGTGATTTTACTTATAAACTAAATAAAATGATTCCCAAGAAAAGGAACAGAATTGTTCTCTATTCTAACTGGGGTTTCAGAGATAATCTTAGAACCCTCTATCACTATTTAGTGGATAATGGCTATCAGGAAACATACGAAATCGTTTGTGCTTCAAATGATTTTTATCATTTAGAAAAAGAAAAGAATGTGAAGTATGTTTCTATTTATCAAGGTTTCTTTTATTTTTTAACATCTAAATATTTTTTCTATTCTTTTGGCAAGTATCCCATCAAACCTGCTCCAAACCAGATGGTTGTCAACTTGTGGCATGGAATGCCCTTGAAAAAAATTGGGAATCTTGAAGTTGGCATGGAAAAGATTGACTATAATTTCTTTACAAAATTAGTCTCCTCTTCAGATTTATTTACTCCAATCATGAAAGCAGCCTTTAATGCTAAGGACGAGCAGATGCTTCTTGTTGGCAATATTCGAAATGATGAGCTCTTTAAAGAGAAAGAGGAGAAGAAAATCATCTGGATGCCAACCTACCGTAATTCTAAAAACTATCATGATAGCCAAGCAGCACTGATATTTTCTTTAGAAGAAGAGGACTTTCAGAACATTGATGAACTACTTTCAAACTATGGCTATCAACTTTACATTAAACTTCATCCTCTTGAGGAATCTCGGTTAAAATTTGAAATGAATGCTTCGACGATTCATCTATTAACAGAAGATATTATTAGTGAGCATTATGGGACTTTATATACCTTTTTGGGCACAACCAGTGCATTAATTACAGACTATTCTTCAGTATTTTTAGATTATTATTTATTAAATAGGCCAGTTGCATTTACCATTAATGATTATGAGGAATACATGGAAAAAAGAGGCTTTGTGTTTGAAGATGTGAAGAGTTTAATGGTGGGAAATGTCATTCGTGATTCGCATGATTTATTAGAATTTCTAGAGAGTGTCATGAAATCTGAAGATCCTTATATTGAAGAACGAAAAAAAGTCAATAACAAGGTAAATGCCATTCAAAAAGATTTTACAAAGACACTTTTGGATGAAATTGGATTAAGGAAATAAGGTTAGGATAAAGAATGATTAGTGTAATCGTACCCGTTTATAATGTAGAAACTTATCTGGAGGAATGTTTAGACAGCATTCAAAACCAAACCT
Source organism: uncultured Streptococcus sp. (assembly GCA_963523355.1). Classification (GTDB taxonomy): domain Bacteria; phylum Bacillota; class Bacilli; order Lactobacillales; family Streptococcaceae; genus Streptococcus. The sequence goes on along the minus strand of CAURCY010000013.1, from coordinate 2,543 downwards.
ACACAGACTTTGAAGTCCTTTTAGTCAATGATGGTTCAACAGATGGATCAAAAGCTATTTGTGAACGTTATTGCCAAGCAGATAAGCGTTTCCGATTAATCAATCAAAGCAACCAAGGCCAAAGTGTTGCACGAAATACAGGTGTAACAGCTTCAAGAGGCGAATTCATTGCATTTGTTGATAGTGATGACATGATCCTACCGAATTATTTAGAAACCTTAATGAACTATATGAGTGGTGACGTAGATATTGTAGAAAGTCAGTTCACCGTACATAAAAAGAAATTCTTGGCAGAAAATTTTCAAGATATCAAAATCATTTTTGAGGGAAATTCCGAAGAAGCAGTGAAAGTTGTCCCTAACCATCTACTAAGTGTTAATCCAGTCACAAAGCTTTATAGAAGAGCTATTGTCGAAGCTGTCCCCTACCTAGAAGAGCTCATTTTTGAAGATATTTATAGCGGAATTGGTATGCTTAAATATATCCGAAAGATTGTTAAAATCGATTATGTAGGCTATTATTACCGTCAACATGCGACTAGTACTATGCATAGAACATTTACCGAGAAAAATCTAGATGTGTTTACAGTAAGTGACCAATTGATTGACTTGTATTCTGATAGGGGAGAACTTCTTCCTTATATTGGTAAATACCTAGTTCATGTAGCGACCATGCATTATCAAGACTATATTCAAAAAGGAAATCCATATACAGAAGTCTATAATCAGAAATTGGCCGACTATGTAACTATCACCAAGAAAAATCCAGACTTAGCTAGATCGTCACGTTTGATTAAGCTCTATAATGTTTGCCCAAAATATTATAATTCAATTGTATTCCCAGTCTACTATGCAATTTGGAAATTCAAAAATGGCATAAAAGAAGTAAAGATTGATGAATAAAAATAAATGTGAAGGAAATTAATTTATGATTAGCGTAATCGTTCCAGTTTATAACGTGGAAGAATATCTGGAAAAATGTCTAGAAAGTATTCAACATCAGACTTATACAGATATTGAAGTCATCTTAGTAAACGACGGTTCAACGGACAGCTCAAAAGAGATTTGTGAACGATTTTGCCAGGTAGATAGTCGCTTTAGATTGATTAATCAAGAAAACCAAGGACAAAGTGTCGCAAGAAATCGCGGTGTTAAAGAATCTGTTGGGCAATATATTATGTTTGTGGATAGTGATGATGTGATCAATACAAACGTGTTAGAAGTACTACTTCCTTACATGAAGACGGATGTAGATATCGTAGAATGTAGAATGACAAGAAATAAAGAAGACTTCTTTCTTAATAGGACTTCTACAATTGTATTCGAAGGAAACGCTAAAGAAGCAATTCTTAATTGTATTGAGTTTAAAGAAGTGAAGTTTTGTCCCGTTACAAAATTATATACAAGAGAAATTGTTGAAAAGATTCCATTTTTAGAAGGATATATTTACGAAGATGTTTTTACAGGAATCAATTATCTAAAACATATTCGAAAAATAGTAGTTGTTGATTATATTGGTTATTATTACCGTGTTCGTGCAAATAGTACTATGACGAAATCCTTTAATGAAAAAGATTTAGATATTTTTAAAGTGGGAAATCAGTTAATAGATTCCTTTAAAGATGATGAAAATATGCTTCCCTATATTGGTTATTTTATGTTTTATCTTGGTCATGGACACTATTTAAAAGATGGGATCAATAAGAAGAGTCCTTACGTTGATTTATATGAAAATTTTATTCGAAATGCTGCTTTTATAGCAAAGCAATCCAAGGAAGTTGTTGGGAAATATCGTTTATTGAGACTGTACTTATTTGCTCCAAAATATTATACAACGATTACTCATCCTATTTATAAAAGTTTACAAAAGAGATGGATTTCTACTAAAAAAGTAATGAAGCATCTAAACGATAAATTACATATAAGAAAAAATTGATTATTTGAATATGTAGGATAACACACTAAATCTTAAAGGAAGTGTCAGAATAAAAATGATTAGCATAATAGTTCCAGTTTATAATGTAGAAAATTATCTGGAAGAATGTTTAGATAGTATCAAAAATCAAACGTATACAGATATCGAAGTAATATTAGTTAACGATGGATCTACTGATAATTCACAAGTAATTTGTGAAAGATATTGTCAACAAGATCCCCGTTTTCATTTAATTAATCAATCAAATCAAGGACAAAGTGTTGCGCGTAACAATGGAGTTGCTGCTTCTAGAGGTGAATTTATTACTTTTGTAGACAGCGATGATGTTATAAAAAGTGATATGTTACAACAATTAATGAGATATATGGATACAGGAATCGATATTGTAGAATGTGATAGAACTGAGGCTATTCAATGTTTAAATGAAGAAAAAAAAGATATTCATGTTAAAGAATTTGATTCAAATGAAGCATTATACCAATGTTTTAATCATGGAGTAAGTTGGAGCCCTGTCGCAAAACTCTATCGCCGTAAAATAGTGGAGAAAGTTCCGTTTTTAGAAAATTTAATTTATGAAGATTTTTATACTGGAATCGTCTCTTTAAAAT
>CAURCY010000012.1:0-24331 GCA_963523355.1 uncultured Streptococcus sp. | reverse complement strand
ATTTACTGGTTAATTATATCACAACCAAAAAAAGAGTCAAGAAAAAACGTGAAAATAGGCTTCATTCTTGAACTCTTCTATATTATGATCTATTGAAATTCTTTGACATCTCCATCATAAGTCGCCCAATCTTTGCTGAAAAAGCGCTCATTCAGATGGTAAGTCGGAGCTGGTGTGGGATTGGATAGGAAAGGATCAACTGCCTTGTCAAAAGCCAACCAACCCAACCAACCAAGGTGAATGGTATCCTTCATAAAGAAAGCTTCCCCACCGTCCTTAGAAAAATCTGCTATATTGGTAAAACCTTGACTTTCTAACTGGTAGCGAATCTTCTGCACCGTTTGTTGGTACATATCTTCTCGTAAACCAACGTAGTCCATCCATTTTTTATTAACAGGTGGAATGATAAAAATCGGGTTTACCTTAGATTTAGAAAACTGTGTCAACACCAACTGCAAGTCATTATACTCTGGCGACTTGAGATAGGTAAAGCTTTTCTGAGAATCCTTTAATTTCTTCAAATCCTTCTTGATCTGCGTATTATAGAAATAATTTTCCATTCCCAGATCATTATTAGAAGTATTCTTTTCAGCATCTGCTTTAACGACATCTTCTATAGCCTGATAAGAAAACTGGTCTGGCAAGGTCTTTAAATACTTAACTACATGCTTATCATAATTGACATAGCCTCTAACTGAAAACTGACCAAAAAAGGAAGCTTGGCGTTCATTAAACCGAGCTAATAATTCAATCATTTCATTGTCTGCCGTCGACAATTCTTCTTTACTTGCCAACTTCTGAACCAGATCCTTCATAGCTACGTTTGGGAACTGCTGCAGTAAGCGAGTCGCTGCATATTGACTAGCCTGATCTCCAGATTGATGTTCCAGAAAACTGGTCAACTGGTCTCCATTAAAATACTGCTGAAAAGCTGCTGGCTCATAGCCATTTTTACTGAACCACTGGGGTGAGATAACATACACAACTTGTTTATTCTCTAGCTGTGGCAACATCTGTTGCATTCCAAAATACTGGTTAAGCGATGCAGCTCCCCTCTGGCCTAAAAGATAAGGACGGTAGGAGCGATTGTATTTCTCAGCCAAGACTGCAGGATGAGCACCGTCAAAACGAAGCCATTCACTGGAGCCAAAGAAAGGAACAAAACGCATATTTGAATCAGATAGAGCTCTGACCTTTTGACTTCGCTCCTTAAAACTATCGATAGTAGTAGCCACCGCCGAACGCTTTTCAGCCCCCAGATCATGGCTCATCTCAGCAGGATAGAAAAAGATAAGCAGAAAAACCAACAAACCAGCTATCAAGACCGGTCCGAAGATCATCCATAAGCGTTTAAGCATTTTGTAGCTCCACAATACCAGCTATGATTTTATTGGCTGTATTCCAGTCGTCGCGACCAAACTCTGTTACAGGGACACGAATGTCAAAACGGTTTTCAATCTCCACAATCAATTCAACCGTTCCCATACTATCCAAGACACCTGCATCAAAAAGATCTTCATCCATCATGTCAGAAACATCTTCCATAAACAACTCATCAATAATTTCGATAACTTCTGATTTGATATCCATATTTTATTTCCTTTTATTTTTTAAACCATAAATCATTCAAAAATCCAGAAAAGATTAAGAATGAAACCATGACGACATGGAAGGTGACAACCATGCCAAGCAACTGAATCCAGCGATTCTCAGGTAAGGAACCCTTTCCTGCTTTTTTCCGTTCTTTATTGAGCGCTTTTTTCTTACGAACCCAAGCGTCATTGATGACCAGCCCAATCCCATGAAAAAGTCCATAGGCGATATAGTACCAGGTCACACCATGCCAAAATCCCATAATCAGCATATTTACAATGTAGGCCACACTTGAGGTTACATTGCGATTCTTAAAGACCTTCTTTCTGGTCAACACCATCACCATTCGCATAAAGACAAAGTCACGGAACCAGAAAGATAGACTCATGTGCCAACGATTCCAAAACTCTTTTAAATCCCTTGATAAAAAAGGTTTGTTAAAGTTGATGGGGCTACGGATTCCCATCAAGTTTGAGATGGCTAAGGCAAACATAGAGTAACCTGCAAAGTCAAAGAAGAGCTCCAGACCAAAGGTATACATGACCGCTAAAGCATAGAGATTAAAGAAACCACCTGACTGCAGGGCTAGATTCTTCAGAGGAGGCAACAAGGTCTCTCCTAAAATATGAGCCAGGATAAACTTATACAAAAAGCCCCACATGATATAGCGAACAGATTCATCCAGCATATCCATCAACTCATCCCGCTCAGGAATGGTCTGATAATTTTCATTAAAACGCTTAAAGCGATCGATTGGACCACTTGAAAAAGTCGGCATGAAGAGAAGAAAACGGAGGAATTCCCAGAGGGTAAAATCCTTAATCACTCCATCTCTCAGCTCGATGATAATCCCAACCGAACGAAAGGTCAGGTAAGAAATTCCCAAAAACCCAAGCAAAGACTGTGTTCCATTGATAGCCGGCTGCACCTTGACAAAGATAATCGGAAGGAGGGACAGAAAACTAACTAGGTAGAAGACCCACTTGCCATCCTTACTTTTTCGATAATGCTTGTAGAAAAGCAGGAGCAATATTTCCCAGCAAAGGTAAATACCCAAGGCAACCAACTGATTGGTCTTCCCACCTACCAACATGGTGACGATAAAGAAGAGACTTACCAGCACTTCATACCAGGCAAAGCGTTTCTTGAAAAAGAGGCCGATAAAGATGGGCAAGGTTGCAGCAATCACATAGACAAAATACTGAGGATTGCCGTATGGCTCTAAATGAGGAAGCTGTTGAAAGAACTCCATCATCTCTTATTCACCTCGTTAATCAATCCTTTGATGTCAATCTTTCCATTTGGAGTCAGTGGCAAACTGTCTCGATAAAGGAATTTAGACGGCATCATGTAGGACATCATGATATCTGTTAAATCTTCCTTGATAGCCTTGGTAATATCAATATCTCGCTCAAACTGCTCACGAACACCGTCTTTCAAGATGACATAAGCCAATAGATTTTGCACCTTGTGGTCTTTATTATAACGTGGCACAGCTACAGCAGACTCGATAAAGCGAGACTTATTGAGGTTTTGAGAGACATCTTCTAACTCAATGCGGTAACCGTTGAACTTAATCTGGAAGTCCATACGTCCGCCGTAGAGAAGCAAGCCCTCATCTGTCATGGTTCCCACATCGCCTGTATGGTAGGCTGGCAGATCTTCAAACTCAAAGAAGGCTTCCCCTGTTTTTTCAGGATTGTTCATATAACCTTTTGAAACAGCTGGTCCTGACACAATGATTTCTCCCTGTTCACCATTTGGCAGTTTCTTGCCATTCTCATCAATGATAAAGGTTGGAGAATCAGCCTTGGTATAGCCGATTGGTAGGCGTTTGAGAGTCGCCAACATCTCGTCTGTCACAGCAACAGCTGACAAGGCTACTGTCGCTTCTGTTGGGCCGTAGGCATTGATAATACGGGCATTTGGGAAACGTTCGCGTAGTTTTTGAGCCGTTTTGACCGTCAATTCTTCTCCATCAAAGTAGAAATGCGTGATACCAGGCATTTTCTCGCTATTAAAGTCTTCAGACAACATGGCCATATCCGCAAAAGAAGGGGTTGATGTCCAGATAGCGATTGGCAATGAAAAGATGGTCGCAAAGAGTTGCTTAAAGTCCTGAGTAATGGCTGAAGGAAGAGCGAAGAGCGTACCACCTAATGCCAAGGTCGGAGCCCAGTACATGACAGACAGATCAAAAGAATAAGGTGGCTGAGCCAGCATTTGCGGACGACTTGGCGTCGCAAATTCCTTATCCGTAATCATCCAGTTGGTAAAACTGAGGAGGTTATCATGGGAAATCTGCACTCCCTTAGGCTTACCAGTCGTACCAGAAGTAAAGATAATGTAGTAGTTATCATCTCCCTTGACTGGATGCGTGATCTCATAGCTAGTCCCTTGAGCAAAGGCTTCTTGAACCTGAGCTAGATTCAACATCGGTGTAGAAATCTGCTCCAATGGAAAATCTGAGATGGCAATAATCAAGCTTGGCTCCGCTACTTCTAAAATAGCTGAAACTCGCTCCAAGGCCGAATGGCTATCAATCGGAATGTAGGCATGACCTGACTTAGTCAGCGCTACAAATGTTGCCAACATTTCATATTCTTGGCCTCCAAAGACAACCACAGGAGACTTCTCTGGTAAATCCAGTTGATCGATGGCTGCAGCCAAACTATCCGAATCAGCCTTTAAATCTCCATAAGTGTGTTCCTGTCCCAAAACATTGTAAACAGGATAGCTAGGCTGTGTCTGAGCAAAATGCTCAATGGTTTCAATCATATCTACTATTGGTTTATTTGACACAATAGGGATTCTCCTTCAAGTTAAAATTCATTATAGATAAAGCTTCCTTGACCCTGACCAAGATAGCTAAAGAAGTAAAGCAGCCCTAGAAAGATAAGAAAATACAAGGCTGTCCGACCAAGAAAGAGGTACAATTCTTTTCTCTGTTTCATCAAGAAAAACCATTCATTTCTGTAATTTTTCGCTAAAATAAGAGTGATTCTTACTAGCTTATTTTTCTACCATTGTACCACTTTATATAGTATTTTTTCAATTGTTTGCCGTAGATTTTCATTATATTTAAGCTAATTTTAAAATTATGCGGTTTTTCTATGTATATTTTTAAAAAAGCCTGAGATTTTCATCTCAAGCTTTATCAACATAATTGTTTTCTAGATTAGAAAAGTGAGAATACAAGCACGGCCAAGGCTGCACCGATAACAGGTCCTACAACTGGAATCCAAGCGTAAGACCAATCTCCGTCTCCCTTGTTTGAAATTGGCAAGATGCTATGCATGATACGAGGTCCAAGGTCACGCGCAGGGTTCAAGGCACAACCTGTTGTTCCACCTAGTGATAGAACGATACCGACAATCAAAGTTCCCACTGCGAAGGTTCCGATTCCTGCTTGAAGGTCATAAAGTCCCAAAGCAAAGATTGTTAATACCAATACAAAAGTTCCTAGGATTTCACTAATCAAGTTTGATACAGTATCTTTTATAGCTGGTCCAGTACTGAAGGTTGCCAGGATATTGCCTGCATTTTCTTCTGCCTCATAATGCGGTTTGAATTGCAACCAAACCAAAATCTGACCCAGCATAGCCCCTGCGAACTGAGCTAGGATGTATGGGAAAACGGAAGCCCAAGGCAAACCACCTTTTAAGGCCACACCAATGGTCACAGCTGGGTTTAAATGAGCTGGACTGAGCTTGCCAGATACAAAGACTGCAACCGCAACTGCAATTCCCCAACCCATAGTAATCACAATCCAACCTGCATTGTTGCTCTTGGTTTTAGGAAGAACCACACCTGCAACAACACCATTTCCTAGAAGAATCAGGATTAAAGTCCCCAAAAATTCTCCAAATAATTCATTCATCATCTTTCTGTCTCCATTAAAAAGAAGGAGAGGGTAGACTAGGAGTCCTGCCCTCCACCTCTTTTATTTTTTCTTAATTTTTTAATTCTGCTAAATCGTTGTTAGCGAGAGCTGCTTCGACATCCGCACGGTAGCCTGCTTTTTCTTCTTCTGACCAATCATAGAATCGTCCCATTTCATCCAAAACTGGCTCAACGATGCTATCCAAACTATCACGCATAAAGAGCATATGGTTGGTACGACGAAGAAGGAAGTCAACCGGGCTAAGAGCCAACTCATTGCGCATTGCATAGTGAAGTGACAAAGTGTCTGCCAAGCTAAGTCCTGGCGCTTGTTCCAAACTATGAGCAAGAGCAAAGACCTTCGGTGCATTTGAACCGTAAAGATTTGCTAGGTAATGAGCTTCCTTGCTATCCAAGCCACGTGACACTCCAAGTTGCGCAAAGGCTTCGATTTCTGAGTCCACATTTGCTGGGTTCAATTCCCCACCTGAAACAGGGTAAGTCTTAGAATTGATGAGTTTAAAACTGCGGTCAAATTCTGCTTTGAGGATGTCAACCACGCGCTCCATAGCTCCTTCAGCCATCTTACGGTAGTCTGTGATTTTACCACCAGCAAGGGTCAAGAGACCATTATCATCTCGGTCCAAGCTAGAACCACGAGAAACTGCAGATGGGTCCAAATGTTTCTCAGAGGTACTGCTTTCAAGCTTGCTGACAGCAGACTCAACATCTTCACGCGTTTTTTCTTTAGAGAGATAAGATTCAACAGTCGCAATCAAGTTGTTAAAGCTTTCATCACTGATGGTTCCGTTATTTCCTCCATTGTAGTCAGAAGCGCTATTGCCTGCGATCAATGGACGAAGACCTGCCCAGCTGCTTTCGATATCATCAATGGTGATGTTGGCTTCTGGGAAGCGGTTGTTGACAATACCAAGTAGATAATCTACATCTTCCTGAGTCACTTTTGGATGTTCCAAATCACCTGTGTAGTCTGTATCAGTTGTACCAAAGTAAGTCTTGTTTTCACGTGGGAGAACAAAGACCATACGACCGTCACCCAAACCTGTGTCAAAGTAAACTGGCTGTGAAACCTTGATCTTGCTTGAATCCACTACCAAGTGAACTCCCTTAGTTGGACGCATTTGTGAGAATTGGGTTCCCTTATTAGACAAATTGCGTACCTTGTCACTCCAAGGACCTGTCGTATTGATAACCAGACGGGCCTTGATTTCAAAGACTTGGTCTGTCAAGAGATCACGAGCTACAACACCTGTAATCTTGCCACTTTCGTCAAAGAGGAAGCCTTCTGCCTTCACGTGGTTAGCAATGAGGGCACCGTCCTGGTTGGCACGTTTGATGTTTTCGATCACGAGACGAGCATCGTTGTTACGGAAGTCAAGATAAACTCCACCTCCTACCAAACCTTCTTTCTTCAAGTTTGGCTGGCGTTCCAAGACTTCTTCCTTGCTCAAAACCTTGTTAGCAGCTGGTGTGTTGTTGACACCTGCCAAGAGGTCGTAAAGATCCATAGCTACTTTAAGACGGAAGAGGCTAAAAGTAGCTCCATCTTCATCGTAAACTGGCAAGAGCATTGGGTCTGGTTTCGGAATGTGTGGAGCGATTTGTTGAACCACTGCACGTTCAGAAACTGTATCTGATACCACTTCTACGTCAAATTGTTTGAGGTAACGAAGACCTCCGTGAACCAATTTTGTTGAACGGCTAGATGTTCCTTCTGCGAAGTCCTGCATTTCAATCAAACCAGTATCTAGACCACTAGCTGCCGCCTGCAAGGCTACACCAGCACCGGTGATTCCTCCACCGATAATCAAGAGGTCCAAGGTACGTTCCTGCATTTTTTTAATTGATAATTCACGTGTTTTCTTTGAAAATTCCATATTTACACACTTTCTAACTAAGTCGCTTTATTCTTCCAGTATTAGTCGTCTACTTCCGCAAAGACTTGGGTTGCTTTCACAGCCTTCTTCCAGCCCTTGTAGAGTTGTTCCTTGCGAGATTCGTTCATAGATGGCTCGAAGAGCTCTCCTGTCTCGTTTAAGAGTTTCAACTCATCCAAGTCTTTCCAATAGCCCACTGACAAACCTGCTAGGAAGGCTGCCCCTAGAGCTGTTGTTTCCAAGTTTTTGGCGCGTGCGATATCGATTCCCAAAATGTCAGCTTGGAACTGCATGAGGAAATTGTTCATAGCTGCACCACCGTCTACTTTCAAGACTTGGATAGCTGTTTGAGCATCCACTTGCATGGTGTCGATGATGTCACGCACTTGATAAGCGATAGATTGCAAAGTCGCCTTGATAAAGTCTTCTTTAGTTGTTCCACGAGTCAAGCCAAAGACAGAACCGCGAGCGTTTTGGTTCCAGTATGGAGCTCCTAGACCTGTAAAGGCTGGAACGACATAAACTTCATCGTTGTTGTGAGAATCACGAGCATATTTTTCAGATTCTGGTGAATTTTCAACCATGCGAAGTCCATCACGAAGCCACTGAATGGCACTTCCTGCGATGAAGATAGAACCTTCCAAGGCATAGTAAACCTTGCCGTTGATTCCGTAACCAATCGTTGTCAAGAGGTTATTTTCAGACAACTGCATTTCTTCACCAGTATTCATGATGATGAAAGAGCCTGTTCCATAAGTATTTTTAACCATACCAGGTTCAAAGGCCAACTGTCCAAAGAGGGCTGCCTGTTGGTCCCCAGCCATACCTGAGATTGGCACTTCTCCACCGTAGAAATGGAATGGGGCTGTCTTACCGTAGATTTCAGAGTTAGAACGAACTTCCGGAAGCATAGCCTTAGGAATGTTGAGGATTTCCAAAATCTCATCATCCCATTTGAGTTCTTTAATGTTATAAAGCATGGTACGGGCTGCATTTGAGTAGTCCGTCACGTGAGCCGCACCGTCAGTCAATTTCCAAACCAACCAAGTATCGATAGTACCAAAGAGCAATTCTCCTTTTTCTGCTCGCTCTTGAGCGCCTTCTACATGATCCAAAATCCAACGAACCTTAGTCGCTGAGAAGTAAGCATCGATGATCAAACCAGTCTTTTCATGGAATTTTTCCACATAACCTTGGCTTTTTAGTTGCTCAGCCAAAGGTGCTGTCTGGCGTGACTGCCAAACGATTGCGTTGTAGATAGGAAGCCCTGTTTTCTTATCCCAGACAACAGTTGTTTCACGCTGGTTGGTAATCCCGATTGCCTCGATTTGACTTGGTTTCACACCACTTTCGATGAAAGCACCCGCAATAACTGACTGAACTGAGTTCCAAATTTCATTGGCATTGTGCTCTACCCAACCTGCCTGAGGGAAAATCTGGGTAAACTCTTTTTGACTCGAGCTAACTTTTTCTCCTTTTTTGTTGAAAATAATGGCACGAGAGCTTGTAGTCCCCTGGTCAATGGCCATGATGTATTTTTCTTGTGACATGTGCTGTCCTCCTGATAAAGATCTTGAGGATGTTTCCTCTTTACACTTACTAGTATACAAAATAAAGCGCTTTCTTATTCATCAACTTTTTTTAATTTTTTAAAAAATGTGAGGAGATTGTGTGAATTTCACAAAAAAGACCTGGAACAACCAAGCCTTTTAAGTGAATAATAACTGACGAATCGCTGCCAAATCTTCCATATCCAAGTCGTTTTTTAAATAATAAACTGGGGTCTGTTCCTTCTTATGAATGGGGTTATTGGTAACCAGCAAATCATAATGTCGAGTTCGGTCATAGGCTTCAATGGTAATAAAACGATTGTATTCCAAATACCGTTTCAAAATGGCTGCCATCCTTGAAAAGACAAGAAAACCAGATGTCAAATCCAGACCAATCCGCATATGCTGACCACCATTTTCAGCCATATATTCCATCAACTGAAGCCATTCCCAGAGAATTTTCTTATCCAAATCCGTCCCCTGCTGAAAGGCAGGTAGAGCATGAAAAATCTCCTCTGCCGTCCCCCTAAAATCATGTTCCATCAGTAAATATGGATGACGATTCTCTAACTTGTACTTGTAGCAATCCTGTAAAATATAGCCCTTATAAAGATAGACTTGAGCACAAAGCTGACTGAGTTCATAGGTAACATGGTCCTCTGTGTAATCACCCAGTAACTCCTCCTTCTTCATTTCTTGAATCAATTGCGTCAGCAAATCTGCCAACTGCCCTCCAAAACCAAGGATATACTCCATAGTATGAAGAGGAAGAATGCGATGAGATAGGAGGAAAGAGAAGAAAATCATCATCTCACCATCCTCAGTTCCTAGAGGAAGGTGTTGCCCAGCAAAAAAGGACGGAGCCTTTCTCAGCAAACGAAGGTAGAAAATATTGTCAAAATACCCTCGCATTTTCTCTTCTATGACTTGAAACTGACAGGCATTGACCCGTAGACGTTGTTGACTGATGTGGGACCAGAGAACCAAGTCTAACTTCTGCCCCGAAGACAAGCTTGCACCGCAGACTTCCTCTAAACTGGCAATCTCCTGCTTTCTCTCTGGCTTCTGCATGTGGCCTTCCCATTCCTGACTAGACCAAACCTTGCGGAGAAGACAGAAATAGAAGTAACGGATCTGATGCTCTGGACCTCGCCAACGACCATTTTGGATGGATAAGTCAAACTCTGACAAAATATGATTCAAGCTAGACAAATGGCGACCAAGCGTGGCCTCGCTAATCATCAATCCTTGAGCAAGCTGATGGGCTAAAAACTGTTGATGGTAGAGAAGATAGACCAAAATCTGGTATTTAACAGCATTCTCCAAAAACAGGCTCCGAATATCTCTCCCCTTGGTAGTTGCACCGATCGATAGACGCAGATTTTCATCTTCTAAGTGAATAGTCAGCTCTAAGCCACTATCCAAAGCCTTGTCATTGAGCAGGGTGACATATTTGGTTAGGGTTGCTTTTGAAAATCCTGTTTCCTCCATTACAGCCTTGACAGTCGTCTGAGACTCTTGTAATAGAAAGGAAAGGATTGAAAATTGGCCAGATTCAGCCTTTTCCATCAAATCTCCTAAATACATTTGTTACCCCTTTCATTTTCTACCTTAAGCATAGCATAAATCTTACAAATGCTGAAATAATCTGTTTCTCTTTTTATTTTCATGCTGATTTCCTGGTCCATTATCCTGAAAATCAGCAAACACACGGCTCCCCCTTTGGGCATTTTTATGCTAAAATAGTAGCTATGGATAAAATTATTAAAACAATATCAGAAAGCGGAGCCTTTCGTGCTTTTGTCCTTGATAGCACGGAAACCGTCCGCACTGCTCAAGAAAAACACCAAACCCAAGCTAGCTCAACTGTAGCACTTGGTCGAACTCTTATCGCTAGCCAGATTCTCGCAGCCAATGAAAAAGGAAATACCAAACTAACAGTTAAGGTGCTGGGATCTAGCTCCCTAGGTGCTATCATCACGGTCGCTGACACTAAGGGGAACGTCAAAGGCTACGTTCAAAATCCTGGTGTTGACATCAAAAAGACTGCAACTGGTGAAGTCCTAGTCGGACCTTTTGTTGGAAATGGTCAATTCCTCGTTATCACAGACTACGGTACTGGAAATCCTTACAACTCTATGACTCCTCTCATCTCTGGAGAAATTGGTGAAGACCTGGCCTTTTACCTGACTGAAAGCCAACAAACGCCTTCAGCAGTCGGCCTCAATGTCCTTTTGGACGAGGAAGACAAGGTCAAGGTTGCAGGTGGTTTCCTAGTCCAAGTCTTGCCAGGAGCCAAGGAAGAAGAGATTGCTCGCTTTGAAAAACGCATCCAAGAAATGCCAGCTATCTCAACGCTTCTCGAAAGTGAAGACCATATCGAAGCCCTTCTCAAGGCTATCTACGGGGACGAGGCCTACAAGCGTCTTTCTGAAGAAGAAATCCGTTTCCAATGTGACTGTAGCCATGAACGCTTTATGAACGCTCTTGCTAGCCTTCCAAGCTCAGACTTACAGGAAATGAAAGAGGAAGACCACGGGGCAGAAATCACTTGTCAATTCTGCCAAACTACTTATAACTTTGATGAAAACGACCTGGAGGAACTCATTCGTGACAAATCTTAATACACCCTTTATGATTGGCAATGTTGAGATTCCCAATCGTACCGTTTTAGCGCCTATGGCTGGCGTGACAAACTCAGCCTTTCGTACTATTGCAAAAGAGCTCGGAGCTGGACTCGTTGTCATGGAAATGGTCTCTGACAAGGGAATCCAATACAACAACGAAAAAACCCTGCATATGCTTCACATCGATGAAGGAGAAAACCCTGTTTCTATCCAACTTTTTGGTAGTGATGAAGACAGCCTAGCACGCGCAGCAGAATTCATCCAAGAAAACACCAAAACCGATATCGTGGATATCAACATGGGCTGCCCAGTTAACAAAATCGTGAAGAACGAAGCTGGCGCTATGTGGCTCAAGGATCCAGACAAGATCTACTCTATTATCAACAAGGTCCAATCTGTCCTTGATATTCCACTTACTGTCAAAATGCGTACCGGCTGGGCCGACCCATCTCTGGCAGTTGAAAATGCCCTCGCTGCTGAAGCAGCAGGTGTTTCTGCCCTCGCCATGCATGGCCGTACCCGTGAACAAATGTATACAGGTCACGCAGACCTTGAGACCCTTCACAAGGTCGCTCAAGCTTTGACCAAGATTCCATTTATCGCCAACGGTGATATCCGTACTGTCCAAGAAGCCAAACAACGCATCGAAGAAGTCGGTGCTGATGCAGTCATGATTGGCCGCGCTGCCATGGGAAATCCTTACCTCTTCAACCAAATCAACCATTACTTTGAAACAGGAGAAATCCTACCTGATTTGACCTTTGAAGACAAGATGAAAATCGCCTACGAACATTTGAAACGCTTGATTAACCTCAAAGGAGAAAACGTAGCAGTTCGTGAATTCCGTGGCCTCGCTCCTCACTACCTCCGTGGAACATCTGGCGCTGCCAAACTCCGTGGAGCCATTTCACAAGCTAGCACTCTGGCAGAGATTGAGGCTCTCTTGCAGTTGGATAAGGCTTAAAATGGTTCATACTGCTCTACTGATTATCGATATGCAAAAAGCATTTGATAACCCTATCTGGGGAGAACGGAACAACCCTCAAGCTGAACAACAAGCATTGAGGGTACTGGCATACTTTCGTAAGCACGCTCTTCCAATCTTACATGTTCAACACATATCTGACAATCCCCAGTCGCAATTTCATAACAAACAAAATCAGGTGTTTAAAAGTGGATTTGAGCCAGTTACTGCAGAACCTGTCTTTCAAAAAACGGTTAATAGCGCCTTCATTGGAACAAATCTTGAAACATATTTACGAAAAAATCAGATTTGTCATTTAGTCGTTGTTGGTTTGACCCTGCCTCATTGTGTATCTACTACGACACGAATGGCAGCAAATCTTGGTTTTGAAGTCACTTTACTAGCAGATGCTACTGCTAGTTTTACCCTATCTAACAAAAACGGTCAGACCATCTCTCCTGAGACTATCCATGAGATTAATCTCCTTTCTCTACAAGATGAGTTTGCTCAAATTCTTACTACAGAAGAATTTTTAACCCAAATATAAAATAATCCGTCAACTCTTATTGAGCTGACGGATTTTCTTTGATTGTAAAAATTCAAATACTGAGGGTTATTATTGACTCAAAGCAACACTGGAAACCTTACCATCCGCTCCTGTTGTAATTTGGATGATTTTTCCTCCACCAATTTTGGCATTATACTTACCATCATCAAGAGTATAAGAATAGCCTTTGATAGAGTAATTTTCTTTCTTTCCATCAGCAGATTCTACTGTAAATTGACCACCTGATGAAACTGTGATGGTTTCGCCATTTGCTCCCTTCCAATTGCCCGCTGCAGCTGAGAAATCACCATCTACCATGGTTAAAACACCCTTGTAGCGTTTATTTTGCTCTGCTTGCTTGTCTTGAAGTTTGCGGTCAGTTGTAGGATCATAGCTTGATTGGTTAGACTGGGCTTGAGGAGCCTGTTGAGTTGAAGGAGCCTGAGCAGGAGTTTGTTGACTAGCTGCCTGTTGATTAGCTACTTCTTGACCTTGTCTTTGCTCTGGTGCAGGTGCCGCTTGTGATGGCGTTGCAGTTGCTGAAGATTGATCAGTAGACGCCTTAGCCTTTTCAGATGCAGCTGAACTTGAGGATTTCTGAGTCTTACTTTCTTTATTAGCAGAAGCTGCTTTAGAGCTTGATGATTGGCTTGTCTTAGCAGAACTGCTTGCTTGAGTTGTTTCCTTTTTATTTCCACAAGCTCCTAATAGCAAGGTAGAAGCTAATACAGTTGCTGCCATCAATTTGATATAGGTTTTCTTTTTCATTTTTCTACTCCTTTGTAATATTTTAGAAATATAAAGAAATCTTTTTGTAATATAATTGTAACATTGGAATTTAAATATGTCAACAATTTATCTAAACTATTTTAAAAATCTTAAATACTTTAGATACATTTACTCCTCCTACTCTTCTATTCGTAATAAAACAGAAAAACAGGAGATTTTCCTGTTAAAAATTTAAATTTGTTTTTGTGTAATCGCTTGCATTACGTTAAACGAAGGAATATAATAATATTGAAATATAATATAGGAGGTGCATTCTTATGCTAAACAAGTATTACAAGTATCTTCCTTGGTTAATTTTGGGAGCTATTGGCTCTTATCAATCAGCCGCTTACTATGCGCGAACTGCATTTTATGTCTTCTATCTGACTACAATCTTTTTGATTGTCTATATCGCCTTGTTATTTTTACATGAGAACTATCTCAAGTATCGATACAAAGACTTCTTTACTCACATGTTGAGTAATTCTAAGAAAGATAGCCATCCCTAAAACAGTCGCAACAGCAAATCAAACTAATAAAGGCAAATAAAGAGATCGGGAACTTTGTCCCGACCTCGTTTTTTATTTCAATCGATAGGTTTTTCTTGGTTTCTTTTTAGGCACTCGTTTGAGTCCGACTTCTTCTACATATTCTCCGTATTTTACGAGAAAGTTATTGCTGACGATTGGACGACCGGGGTTGATAAGATTGACCAGTTCAGTTCCTTCGTAGACAGTGAACTCCTCATCCAGCAGATAAAGGAAGGTCGGATTCCAGTCGAGACGGCCTTGGATTCGTTTGATGGATTCTTGGATAATGGCATAATGGTCAAAAGCGAAGGCTTGCTCCTCCAACTCTACTCCCTTTAAGAAGCACTTGCCTGTCTGAAAATCGACATCTACGAAAACGACATCCTTGGCATCGTCTCCTGCTTGAACAAGTTCTAATGCACGACTAGGCAAATAAACCAAGTGGGCAATGGTCACTGTCCAGCCCCGTGGGTCACGGCCGGGGGTCGATACGGTCATCAATTGCTCGATTTTTTCCAAAGGAAGATCGAGATTGACTTCTTCTCTCACCTCGCGCTGACAGGCATGCGCAGCATCTTCGCCCTTGTCCATAAATCCTCCAACCAGAGCCAAACAATTTTGATAAGGGTGAGCCTTGCGACGAATTAATAAGAGCTTGATCTTTCCTTCGACAAAGCAGTAGGCTACCATATCCACCGTCACACTTGGTTTTTCATATTGAGGGAGTTCCTGCTTGTAGTACCAATCCAAAAACTCCTCCTGACTGGCATGAATTTCAAAATATTCTTTTTCCGTCATCCCTGCTGGAATCATCGTGTCCATCATTTTATACCTCCTTACTAACTGCCTTGGTCCATTGGTACCAACCTACTAGACTATTGAGTGTGTAAACCCAGTACATCCCTTGGATGTGGATATTTTCACCCCACCAGAGGTAAATACTAAAGAGATTGGTTGCAATCCAGAAAATCCATTGCTCACGGTAGAGACGTGTCATCAAGAGCTGACCAACACCATTGGTCGCATCGGTAACACTATCACGGAAAGGGCGAGCACTATGGATACTTTGGTAAGCCAAGCCCATACCAATCCAAATGATAGCAGTCAAGGCCAAGTACTTGAGCCAGTCAAGAACAGATAATTTCTTAGCTTCAAAGTGAGATTCTTCTACTTTTCCTTGGTCATTGATACGGTTGGACAGCCAAGCATAGAGACCAATCGGCTGCATGACAAAGAAGTAAACGGTCGTCAAAACTTCGCCATAAAAAGTCGCATTCATGGCCAAAACTAAATAGATAGCAGAGTTAATGGCCCCAAAGAGATAATTGCTTGCACGCCCTTCTGCTACCAAGATAACACAGACAATCCCAGTCCAAGAGGCAAATAAGCTCATCCAGTCATGACTTTCTGTATTTTGCGTGAATTCCAAGATCAAAGGAACACTTGACAGGACGATGAGATACAACCACTGGAAAAGACTGCGACCAACAAAGAGATCTTTCCAGAGCAAGCACATGGTTCCTGCAAAACCAATCTTGCGGGCTTCCGCATGGACGTTTTTAAAGTTTTCGATAAATTGTGTGATTTTTTCAGTTAGTTTTTTCATATTTTTCTCCTAATCTGCTTGGTAAATGGCATCAATAGCCACTTTGGCTGCTTCATAATTGCCTAGGTAATCCTCAGCTAGATAAACTAGTGGAATGGTGGTTAAATATCGCTCTCTCATCTGGTCCAAATGCTGGGAAAAACTATGACGAATATGGTCTTCTGCCATAGTCATATCTCTAAATCCGTCATTGACATAGGAGCCGACAGGCTGCACAAAGAGAATCAAGTCCCATTTTTCCTTAGCTAAGATTGAGGCAAAGAGATTATCAAAAGTCTCTCCTGATAAATCCCCTTGGTCCTCAGTCTCCATGTAATAATCATAGTAGCCCTTGGTTACTAAGGAGTTGGTATCAGCTATCACCAGTCCCCTATTGGCATTACTGTCAATTAACTTAGAGGTCTGGTCATACTGCCCCAACAGGAGATAATAATAATCCTTTGGAGTCAATTCATCGTCGCGGACATTGTTTTTGATCTGGTACTCACGTGCGTATTCCAGACTGACGGGTGCATCGTAATACCTTGCCAAATCCTTGGCTAGAGTGGTCTTCCCATTGCTGGCACTTCCCATAATCAACACTTTCTTTGTAAACTGACGTCGGAAGGGTTGAGCGATGTATTTCCAATATTTGCTTGGATTTTCTCGAATCATAGTCGCTGAGATACCAAACTTTCTTTCTTGCAAGACAGTCTCAAAGCCACGATTTGATAATTCTTGCTGGTAGTCTGCTTCTCCCACAAAGAAAATTAGTTCTTGCTGGGTTTCATCATAGGAAATCTCCTCTAACATTTGGTCCAACCACTCCTGCCAGCCCATAGGGTAACGAGGAAGATTGGTTTCATCTAACTTACAAACCGAGGTCAACTCGTCATCACGAAAGGCCTCTCGGATATAGCGAAATCTTTTTTGAAGCGTTAAGCCTACCTGCTCCCCTCTATCTCCCTCATAGCCTGAAACGACAACCCAGACCTGGTCACACTGTCGCTTCGCACGCTGGATCAGATCGATATGACCTTGATGAAGCGGAGCAAAGGTTCCAAATACCACTGCTGTTTTCTTTTTCATAAATGCATTACCTTTTTATAATTTTCGATATTTTCATTATCTATATTTTTATTATAAACTATATTTTTATTTCGTCAATAGTTTTTTATCATTTTTTATAAAAACGTTGCGAAAAAAGAATCAAGATTACTCCTGATTCTCCATTTTTATGCAATATCAAATTTTAACTGGCCTGCTTTAACACCAATCTTAAGTGTGCTGCCTGCCTCTAATTCTCCCTTGAGAAGAAGTTCTGCCAACTTGTCTTCCACTTCTGTTTGCAGGGTTCTGCGAAGTGGACGAGCTCCCATCTCTGGGTCATATCCTTGATTTGCCAACAATTTCAGTGCGGAAGCTTGTAATTTCAAGTCAATGCCTTTTTCAGCCAAACTTGCCACTAAAGGTTTGACCATAATCTTCACCACTTCCTGCATATGGTCGCTAGATAAGCTATGGAAGACCACCTTTTCATCAATACGGTTGATAAACTCCGGCCTATAAGCTTTTTTCAGCTCTTCAAACATGCGTTTCTCCATATTCTCCTGGTCAAAACGAATGTCCTTGGCCCCAAAACCAACAGTCTTGTCATCACGAAGGGCTGCCGCACCAAGGTTTGAAGTCATGATGATAATGGTATTTGAAAAATCAACCTTGCGACCCTTGCTATCGGTCAAGACACCATCATCCAAGACTTGCAAGAGGACATTAAAGATGTCTGGGTGTGCTTTTTCTACCTCGTCAAAAAGTAGAACGGAATAGGGTTTGTTGCGAACTTTCTCGGTCAACTCCCCACCTTCTTCATAACCTACATAGCCCGGAGGAGCTCCATTGAGACGGCTGGCAGCGAATTTCTCCATATACTCACTCATATCAAAACGGATAAGGGCTGATTCGTCATCAAAGAGAACTTCTGCTAGAGCCTTAGCCAATTCGGTCTTACCGACACCTGTAGGCCCTAAGAACATAAAGGAACCAATCGGACGCTTATGACTGCGAATCCCTGACTGATTGCGGCGAATGGCACGGCTAATGCTTGAAACTGCTTGATCTTGACCGATGACACGTTTGTGCAGTTCAGCTTCCAAGTTTAGGTATTTCTTAGCATCCGTTTGAGTCAGTTTTTGAACTGGAATACCTGATAAGCGACTCAAGGTGGTCAAAATATCAGACTCTGTCACCAAGTCTTTATAGACAGGCACTTCCTCTTCTTTTGCGATTAGCTGAGCTGCCTGTTTCCACTTACCATCCATCAAGGCCTTGTCAGCTGGACTCAAACCTGAATCGTCTGCTTTTACATGCTTAGCCTTATTTTGCACTGTTGCTGCTGCTTCATCTAAGAGGTCGATAGCAGAGTCTGGCAAGTGACGGCTAGTCAAGTAACGATGAGCCATCTTGACAGCTGTTTCAACCGCTTCATCTGTGATTTGCACACGGTGATGTTTCTCATAAGTCGCCTTCAAGCCTTGCAAAATGGCCATACTGTCGGCCACACTTGGCTCTTCAATCGTCACTTTGGCGAAACGACGAGAAAGGGCCGCATCTTTTTCGATGTGTTTTTGATATTCTTCCTGAGTGGTCGCACCAACTGTTCTCAAGGTTCCACGCGCCAAGGCTGGCTTCAAGATATTGGCCGCATCCAGAGTCGAATCAATCCCGCTCCCAGAACCCATGATAGTGTGAAGTTCATCTATAAAGAGGATGACTTGGCCATCTTCTTCAATATCCTTAATGATATTATTCATGCGCTCTTCAAAGTCACCACGGAAACGTGTCCCTGCAACGACATTCATCAAATCAAGCTCTAACACGCGCATCTTAGCCATTTCCGTAGGCACATCCCCACTAGCAATACGCTGAGCAAGACCAAGCGCCAGAGCTGTTTTCCCGACACCAGCATCCCCAACCAAGACAGGATTATTCTTTGTCTTCCGACTCAAGATTTGAATCATACGCGAGATTTCCTTGTCCCGACCGATGACTGGTTCTAACTTGCCAGAACGCGCTTGCTCTGTCAAATCATGCGTATAGTCCTCGAGACCACCGCTCGGAGTCTGGGGCATGCCCATCATATTAGCCATAGAATTTTGCTTGTCAGCTACTGTACGATGACGTTGGCGTAAAGCCTTGAGATCTTCACGAGTCCAACCTGCCCGTTCTTCTAAATTTCGACGAAGGGCAGCAATCTTGACCTGATCTTTCTTGTCTTCATATGAAAAACCAGCCCTCTCCAAGATACGAGTCGCCAAGGCATTGCCATCATGCAAAATCGCATAAAGGAGGTGCTCTGTCCCTAGCACCTTAGCATGGACCACTGACGCTACATACTCTGCTTCGTCAAAAAGAACCTGCAAACGATGGGAAAACGGCAATTCCGTAAAGGTTTCATCCTGGCTATAGTCCGTTTCAGTCAGTTCCAAAGCGACCTCTTCTAAACGGTCCATCTCATATGGATAATCATTTAAAGTCGCCCCTGCCACACTATAACTGTGATTGGACATGGCAATCAACAAGTGCCAAGACTCTAGATAACGAGCTCCAAAATGGCCAGCAACCATGTAGGCACTTTCGATACATTCATTCAATGCTTTTGAATAGTTCATCTTACTTCCCTTTTCTATCTACCTCTTGTATGACCTGTCGTAGCATATTAGCACGAACAACTGGAGCTTCTTCTCCTAGAACGCGATCCAAAGCTACTGCTACCAGCAAATTCATCTCCTGCTTGGTCATCAATTCCTGCTCAACCAAAAGCTGTAGAATATCCTCATAAATTTCTTGACTGACCCGCTCACCAATTGAGTAAAGCAGCTCCCTGAGCATTTCATGATGACTAGAAAACTCAATCCGTCCTATACGAATATAGCCTCCGCCACCACGCTTACTTTCAACCAAGTAGCCTCTACTTTCCGTAAAGCGTGTCTTGATCACATAGTTAATCTGACTAGGAACAACCTGAAAAGTATCTGCCAACTGACTCCGTTGCAACTCCACGATACCAGATTGATCTAAAATCGCCTTGATGTAGGCCTCAATATGATCCGATGTATTTTTAAATCTCATTACAAACCCACCTCTCTCTTTAAACCTTGACTATCTTTGACTATTATACCGAAATTTTCTCATTTTTAAAAGAAAAAGGGCGCTGGTAAAGGATAATCTTCACCAACTCCCTATTTTTCTACTTATCTAAGCCTAATTCTGCCAAGATTTGACGTTTGTAGGCAATCTTTTGGACTTCCTTGTCCTCATCTTCAGACCAATCTAGTTTAATTTCTGAAACAATCTGCCCAGGACGATTTTTCAAGATATAGATGCGGTCACTGAGATTGAGGGCCTCCTCGATACTATGCGTGATGATCAAGGTTGTTAGCTGCAACTGCTTGTGAATCTCAAGGTACCAAGCGTGGAGTTCCATCTTGGTCATCTCATCCAAGGCGCTAAAAGCCTCATCCAAGAGAAAGAGCTTGTGCCCGAAAAGGTAAGTCCGGAGTAAGGCTACACGCTGGCGCATCCCACCACTGAGTTCATGAGGGTATTTATCTCTTACAGCTGTCAACTGGAAGGTCGCAAGAATTTCATCTGCGCGAGCAATAGCTTCTGCCTTATCCACCTTTTGAATCAAGAGGGGCAGAATGATATTACCAAGCACCGTCTTGTGCTCCAAGAGCAGATCCTTTTGTAACATATAACTCACGCGCCCCTTGGGATTTTCTTCACCATCAAGGACAATTCTCCCTGACTGAACTTCTAAAATCCCCGCAATTAAGTTGAAAAGCGTAGTCTTACCAACACCACTTGGGCCTAGGATAGAAACCACTTCACCTGAAGTCACTTTCAGATTGATATCCTCTAAAATCCTATCTTGTCCGTAGGCATAACTGACGTGTTCTAGTCTTATTTCTGTCATTATTTCACAAATTCGTTGGTGAAGCCTTTGTCTGTCAAGTCTTCTTTAAGGATACCATTTTCTTTATCCCATTTGTAGAAGGCATTCCAGCGAGCTGCATCAAATTGCCCCCATTTTTCCTTGTCGCTTGCGTATTCTTTTGACAAGTATTTTTGAGATTCGATGACAAAGTCACGTTTTTCCTTGAGTTCAGGTGCATTTTTGATGAGGATATCAGCTGCTTCCTCTGGATGCTCCATAGCATATTGGTATCCTTTTTTGATAGCTTGGATGACTTTACGTGCTTCTTCTTTGTTGTCTTTGAGGTAGTCGTTGTTAGCAATGATGACTGGTGAGTAATAGTCAAATTCTTTAACATAGTCTTTCAAATACATAAAGTTAGCATCTACACCTTGAGATTTGGCAAGGATACCATCCCATCCGTAGTAGATCCATGCAGTATCAAATACTCCATTGGCAATCGGTGTAATTGAGTTTGAGTCGTTATTTGGTACTTTTTCAACCTTCTCAAAGTCCCCACCTTGTGATTCTACCAAGGTTTTCAACATAGCAAGTTCAGTTGGGTCATTCCAAGTTCCGTATTTCTTACCAACCAAGTCTTTTGGACTAGCTACATTGTCAGATTTACGAGAGATGATTCCTGATGTATTGTGTTCTACGATAGCTGCAACGGCAGTAATTCCTGCCCCTTTTTCCAATTTTTTAGCCATATAGTCTTGGAAATAGACTGCAAATGGTGCCTTACCGTTAATAACCAAGTCAGAAGAACTTTCTTCTGGTGGCAATTTCAAATCAACATCCACTCCAGCTTCTTTGAAATAACCTTTTTCCTTGGCAACATAAAGCCCCGTGTGGTTTGTATTTGGGGTCCAGTCTAGGATAAAGTCAATTTTCTTAAGTTCTGCTTCTTTGTTGTCCTTAGAAGCAGTTCCTTGACCACAGGCCACAAGCACAACAGCTACAAGAGCTGTCACAAGCGTTAAAAACACTTTCCATGTTTTTTTCATTTTGATTTCCTCTTTTCTTTTTCAGAAACATTCTAATTCTACGAACGTTTCCATTTAATAACATATTTTTCACTGACATCAACCAGCTTCATACCGAGAAGACTGATAATCGATACCAGAATAATAATAGCGAACATGGTATCATACTGAAACAGTTTCTTGGACTGAATCATGTAGACACCTAGTCCTTCAAAGCCTCCCAACCACTCAGATACTACTGTTGTGATAAAAGCGTAGGAGACACTGACCCTCAGACCTGCATAAAAGTAAGGCAGACTGACTGGGATTTTAAAATGCCAAAGGATTTGCCAAGGTTTGGCCCGCATCAGACTAAACAAGGTCAGCATATCCTTGTCACAATGCCTAAAACCGTCCAAAATGCTGACGATGATAGGAAAGGTTGTTGTCAAGATAATCAAGACAATCTTGGGCAAAATCCCATAACCGAGCCACAAAACCAGGATAGGGGCTATGGCAATGGTCGGAATGGTCTGAACAACCACCATCATAGGGTAAATCAGGTCATTGAGCCAAGTCAAACTATCCATAAGCACAGCCATGAGACAGGCAATCAAAACTCCCAGAACCAACCCCAGCAAAGCCACTCTCAAGGTCGCCCAGCTGTGGTGCCAGAGAAATTCTCTATCACGCACAAAAGACTGGAGGATTTCAAGAGGTGTCGGCAGGATAAACTTGGGGAGAAGTTTAAGAAAACCTGCTAACTGCCAGATTGACAAGACTCCTAGAAAGCCCAATAGACTAATGTGTCGTCTCAGTATACTTTTCAAGTTTCTCATCAATACTTAAAATCTCTCCTACATTTATTTTGACATTGGCAAAGACATTATCTGCCTCCTGCCCTGCCACTTCTAGCGCTTCTTTGAGAATGCGCATAAGCTCATCAAACTCCCCTTCCAAGACCGTTTCAAATGGTGTCACCACCATGGTCACTTCTTGAGCTTGCAGATAAGCAATGACCTGATCGATAACAGCAATCCGATCAATCCCCTGTGATAGGGGTAAAACTTGCAAGGCAATGCTTGCTTTCATAACAACCTCCTCTTCTCGTTTTCCTTTGACAAAAAGAAAAACCTTTGCCATATATGGAAAAGGTCCAGAATAGACTAAGTATCGTTCCCTACGCTGGCATTACCCAGATCAGGTGCGGTCGAAGTTTAACACTTCCTCTCAGACTGTACACAGACTCCCATATATTATATGGACATATGATAGCGCAAAACAAAAAAAATGTCAAGGAAACTGCTTACAGAAAAGAGTAGGAAATTTTCCTACTCCCATTTTCTATACTCGTTCTCCATCACTATTTACTCTGTAGCCATCCACCGTCGTATTGACGGCTAAGGCGCCCGAAGAGTAAGAGTAATACCACTTACCAGAAACTTGATACCAGCCTGTTTTCATTGCCCCTGAACTATCCAGATAATACCACGAGCCATTCTCCTTTAACCAGCCTGTCTGCATTTCACCAGATGATTTCAAATAATACCAGCTAGAACCATCCTTCAACCAGCCTGTTGATTTAGAGCCATTTGATTTGAAATGATACCAACTACCATTTATTTTCTTCCAACCAACAGTTGAACTGTTATTGGATCCATAGTTAGAGCTATTTCCTGATTGATTCTGATAATTCTGTGAAGAGCTTACTCCCTCTAGCTGGATATAGCGACGACTTCCGTTATAAGCCGTATAACTCAACCACTTGTACCCATCTTTTTCGAGAATTTGATCATAATGAACATTCTCCCCAGGATAATAGTAATCAATTGCAGTTGCGCTAGCTAGAGGCTGATTTTTGATAGCAGCCTTAGTCTTAAAATAATGTGTTCCTCCTGTTGAAACTGAGGATTGACTATTCCCAACACTGCCACCAGCTAAATCTTTAAAATGGATAAAACCAGTCATAGTATTCGCCTTCACGACACGCTTATTATAAGATTCCCTTATTCCATAGTTGTATTCTTCAATCTCAATCTCATCTCCCACTACATTTGACACCCAGGCAACATGACCATAAGTTCCTGCAGTAGACCAAGCAATGGAGCCAATCGCTGGTCTATTATCGACACGATAGCCTTCACGACGAGCACGATAGCCCCATTCATTCGCATTCCCATAAGCAGCCGGAATCTCAAAACCATTGACATTACTCAAACGAAAGGCTGCAAAAGAAGTACATTGACGAGAATACATGCGCCACTTATCAATCTCCTGGCTCCCATTTTTATAATGAGCAGGATAATCATCCCCACGCGCAATCGATCCATTTCCTCCGGAATAGGCATATACACTATTACCCGCTGCTAACATCAATCCTACTACTAAAAAGGGAACAACCTTTTTAGCTGATTTTCTGAAAGAAAACCTTGTCTCTGCTACTTTAA